>NZ_AKWZ02000010.1:1695000-1844499 GCF_000306235.2 Leptospira fainei serovar Hurstbridge str. BUT 6 | reverse complement strand
AGTCGGTAATCCTCTTTGCGAAGTTTCCTTAACTCCTCACTCTCTTTGATTTGTTTATCTGTCGGAGGGTTTTGTTCGTCAGACTTCTTCATATATTCAGCCTTCCATTGTCGCAAAACAAAATAGCTGATTCCTAACGATTCTGCTACTTCTTTTATTGTGAAAGAACCGGTTAATATGCGTTTTATCGCTTGCTCTTTAAACTCCGGAGAGTATTTCCCTTTTTTACTCATCGCTTCTTTATACCTCGATTCGAGCGAAAAAGGTGTCCAGTTTTATGTAACTAGGCTAGAAACGAATTCTTGGATTTCTTTATTCCATTAAATGAATATCATTTGCATAGAAATTTGGAAGAGTTCATTCATTTTTATAATCATCATAGAACCCATATTTCCATCGAAAAGGATACTCCAATCAGTTCTCCCGTTCTACACAAGCCTCGAGACGGGAACTGTAGGTTAGTAGCAACCCCCATCCTTGGCGGGCTTTACCATACTTATTCGTACAAAAGAGTAGCCTAAGTTTATTTAACAATTACTATTAAGCGAATTCGAGTACCCCTCAAAGCGGGATAACCATACCGTATGCCAAGTTTTGAGTTTCAAATATGCCGAATAACGGATACATACCGCGTTTATTTCGAAATTTTCTCTTACTCATTCGCTCAAACCCCGGATAAGTCCCGAGGTTCTTTAAAAAAATACTTCTTTGATCGCTATTGCAGCAGTTTCGTCTGTTACTTTAGTTTTTGCGAGCCTCAGGTGATATTTCCGTGATTGTCGACTACTGCGTTACTGCCTAAGGAACTCGCGATCTGATTGACTGCATTCTGCTTCTCTTGGATCGCTTGCTTGTTGAGTTGGTTTTCTAAAGCAAGATTACTCGCTCCCATCAACGATTGTTGGAAGATCGAAAGTACATTATTGAGTCCGGACGAATCCACAGACGGTGGTGTCAAAGCGGGAGCGAGAACTTCTCCGGAACTCGGTAGAAATACGGAAGAAATTCTAGGCAGGCTATCATCCAGTTTAACTTGGGCGTTTGAATCGTCTTCATTTTTTGCGGTTTGAGCTAGGGAAGAGGCAACGGAAGCTTGCGAATTGATACTAGACAGCCACGATAGTTTCTCCGAATTTAAAGTCTGCACCCCATTCGAATAAGAAATTTGTAAATTGTTTTCGTAAGCAACAGCCTGAGCATGCCAAGCCGCATACTGCGCCTGATACGCGGACATCTGTCCTTCCCAGTTCGATATCGACGGCGTTAATGTATTCCAGGTTCCAAGTTCCGAGTTTAAGCTCGATGCAAATCCGTTCCAGGTCTGTGCGTTTGCCCCTGCTGTTAAGTCTTTTACTTGGAATGAAATTAATAATGTTAAAGTTAGGATTCTGGCCGCGACCTTCGGTTCGGGCTGCTTCGGGTTCGGGCAGTCGCCCTCATCCAACACGCTCCGTCTTTCAATCCTAAATCTCATTTTTATAGCTCGTGTTGGACTTAAGCCCGCCGCATCCCTCGCGGGTCGTGAAGTAAATTTGCTTTATCCTCCATTTAGGATTAACGGAACTATAGCTCAATTATAAAATATTGCGGATAACCGATTTATTGAAGTTAAAGCTTCCTCGTTCTCGATGTCAGAAGTTTTGTCTGTTACTTTAGTTTTTGCGAGGCTCAGCCGCATCCCTCGCGGGGAGCGAAGTAAATTTGCTTCGATAAAGTTTTAAGTGTCGCCCTCACTCAAATCCTGCAATTTAACAAATAATTTTGAACGAAGTTCATCAAATTCATTACTATCAGAAAGCAACAATTTTCCATCTTTGTAGAGAACAATATCATTTAGCGATCCCATTCCACCGTAGAGCCGAAGTATTTTCCTTTTAGTTTCAGTCGAATTCGTTGCAATTTCATTAATTAGATTTTTAAAACTGCTTCCCCAATCATCGTATCCACCACCATAAAGAAGATCAGACATCCTTTTTAAAATATTTTGTAATTCTATAATATTATTCATTTTATCGCGCTTGTTCCAATTATTTCAGCACCTGGAATAGTCCAGGATTTCGGTACAACGATTTGTTGAGTTCCTCCAACGTAGATACCTCCTTGACTTCCTACTTTTCCGGTATATATTTTTGTACCTGCCGGAATCTTAACTGCAATTACTGAATCGATTGGAGACTTACCTCCTCCGGGCCAATTTGGCAGCACTGCCTTATCTATTCGAGTTTGTAAAATACCTTGCGGCGGTTCCAAACTATAAAATTGCCCAAACGGTTTATCGAACGTACCAGCGCGATATAAAATAGTATCTTTATTCAATTGAATCTCTTTATATCGACCACCGGCAAATGTCCCCGCAAGATCATTCGACAATGGCCCGGGTTTTATTGCCGAATATTCACCTAACGTCTTTCCAAAAGAATTACTTCCAACTATCTTTCCAGTCACCTCATCTCTATAACCGCCATTCTTTCCAAGTCGGCTATCGAATATGTATCTCGAAGCTTGCGATGCTCTCTCTGGTGCTTCTACAGTTGTTCCAACTTTTTGTGTTAACGTTCCCTCTTCCACAGAAGTTCCAGTAGCCCTACTCACTGCGGAGGTCTCCTTGGCGGCACCTCTTAGACCCCGAATCCCAGAAAGAACTTTCCCGACTCCTTCAGTAGCTAAACCTAATACACCGTCAAATGCAAAGTTTGCATGCGCTCTTGCTGCCGCTTCTTCACCATTCACCCCCGTGGCATTTACTAGGTTTTCTATATTTCTACCTTGCCCAAGAGTCACCGCATCTATAGCGGTTCTCTGTAATCCCTCTTTACTAAATTGTTGCTCGGCAACGGCTGTAGCCGTTCCTACAGGATCGTTAATCGCTCCCTTAATTTCGGCGACTCTTTGATTCAGTTGGTCCACAAACTCAGGTAGGTAGTTATGAACCAGAATTCCGTCTTTCCCGACAAAATACGTGTGATTGTCTTCTACCTCAATATTATAAACCTTCGTTTCGGTATATACTTCTTCAATTTTAGATATCTCAAGAGTTCCAGCGGATTCATTCTTCCAGGAGTTAGAATATTCTTCATTTGCATTCTGATTTTTTAAAGAAGCGAGAGAGGCTGCAATCGGAGTTTTTGATGCAAGATTGCCTCTCTCTGAGTTACGAATACTTGCAATCGTAACTGATCTTTCACCCGCTTGGATGTCTTTTACTTCAGTCCAACCTTTACCTCTCAGATAAAATGGGTGATTCCAGGTGGAATTAATGACTGGTCCGTTCTTATAACTAACTCTATGAATTAACTTTACTTCATGAACAAATAACTCGGTGACTTTTTTGTAAGATACTTTTCCGGTTTTCTCATTTAACGATAATACAAAATCTCCGATTTCAATCTTGTCGATTCGTTTTAGTCCTTCTCTGGTCCGGATTAAAGTCTCTCCGGTAAAGCACGTCCTTTGATGATAATTTCCCTTCTCGTCTATAAACCCATTGCTGTCACTCGCACTTAATCCCATACTTCCAAGGAGATTACCCGCTAGATCCTGAGTCGTCCTTCCAAGCCACGACGATGCTGAACTCGGATCTGTTAGGAAATCGCCCGATTTAGCTAAGGTCGCAAGGACTCCGTGTTGGTCCTCTGCACTCGCATTTGGATTATTTAGAATTTCCTTTTGCTCGGGATTGCCTGTTTCAGCTATTGCATTTCTACCAGTGTTTAATTTCGAATCGGCTGCTTTTAGATTTGAGTCCGCCTTAGCCATAGCCAAGTTCTGGTTTAAATCATTATTAAAATTATCGTTTAGAGTCAAATTCCCAAAACTACTCGGGTCATGTACATTCCCAGTTGCTGAAACCACCGTTGCGTTTCTATATGTCGCCGCTACGGTCGCATTTCCCTTTCCGTCTATGGTGACCGATCCGCCTACCCCTGACTCTTCATCCGTATTTTGATACGTTAAACTAGGTCCGGTATGTTGGCCTACGTTCACCATCAGACCCTGGCCGCCTTCGGTTCCCCAAACGTTCACACTTCCGCTAAATCCTGATTGCGGATTATAGTTTAAATTTCCTGCTTTCGTTCCTAATGAGAAAGATGTGCTTCCATGTTGTGAGAACGTCACTCCTCCGTTCAAGGATGAGGAGCCAAGTCCAAGCGTTCCCCCAAATCCTCCAGAGTAACTATACGATACTCCTACATTCACTCCGAACTGTCTTGCATATCCCGTGGCTGCACCGGAGGCCGCTCCTACGAGTGCTCCTTCCATTCCTCCGTTCTGATACCCTTGAACTGCTTGGAGAGCCGCTTGACCAAGAGCTAACATCTCTGGTCCGGCCACGAATGAAAGAGCGATACTCGCGACTGTCGTAATACCAGCTGTGATTTCCTGAGTTCTTGCCTCTGCTTTTGCTTTCTTGTCAGCCTGCTTCTTCTCGAACCAACTCACTAGCTGGGAAGCCATATCCGGGGACATTCCGGTTGCGTTAGCGAGCGCAGTCGCCATTGCTGCGTTTACTTTATCCTTTATCTGCCCCTGAACCCAAGATTGGAACGTTCCTCCCTGGAGCATCGTTTTTGCGAGACTCTGCTCGTTCGTTGCAAAACTCGCTTCAGCCTGTGCTTCGTTTTGAAAAGCCAAATCGTTCTTCGCGTTCTGTTCGTTTAATGATAATAAAGGTGAAAAGAATGAAGACGCAAAGAAAGTAGTTAGGAGAAGTATGGCCGCGACCTTCGGTCCGGGCTGCTTCGGGTTCGGGCAGTCGCCCTCATCCAACACGCTCCGTCTTTCAATCCTAAATCTCATTTTTATAGCTCGTGTTGGACTTAAGCCCGCCGCATCCCTCGCGGGGTGTGAAGTAAATTTGCTTTATCCTCCATTTAGGATTAACGGAACTATAGCTCAATTATAAAATATTGCCTCACATTCCACGTTTCATTGAAATTGAAACTTCTTCATTCGTTATACCAGAAGTTTTGTCTGTTACTTTAGTTTTTGCGAGGCTCAGCTTGATTTAAAATAAATTCCTGAATATCACCATAATTCAATTTCGTTAAAGAAGAAAAAATTTGAGTAAAATTTTCAAAAATTGGCCCATAACTCATATAATTGTTTGAACCGATGTTACCAAAATATCCTGGAACTGCACCAAACAAAATTTTCGCGTTGCCATTAGTCGAGTTTTGAATCTGATTCCCAATGACTTTTAAATTTAGATCATGTGATTCAGGAAAACAAGAAAATAGGAAAGAACCCGCTAGGCTACCGACATAACCGCCATTCGCAATAGTTAGATCTATTGTTTTTGCTAAATTTAACTTTAGCTCAGCTAAATGCTCGTCTCTTAGAAATATAGAGAGGAAATAAATTTTCCGATGGGATAAGGTTAATAAATCAACAGCTGGCTGATCCAAATTTTGTTGTAGAAAAGTCGAATCTGCCCTTTTCCTTTTATTGAACAAATTAAAAATATTCATTTCTGTTCCTACGGATTGTGAATAGTATCCTTTAACACCCCCGTTAAAGTTTGCAACTCTTTCAATTTTGAGACACTTACATTTACAGGATTTACAAAACCTTGCTTTATTTCAGCATGATATAGCAAATTGTTTACAACTTTATGGATGTCCGCAATTTTTTGTCTACCTTCTGCGGTCTTAGAAAGATCGCCAATTTGTTTCATTAAGCTATTTCGATCCCCTTTGTCCAATAAATTCAAGTAATCGCTTGTTGTAGTTAGGGTTTCCGTCTGTCGTGCCGTCAAGCTTCCAATTTTTCCTGCGTTTGAAGCTTCGCTCGCGGCTCCCGTCAAACCACGGACGCCGGATATAAGTCTGCCAACTCCTTCCGTAGCTAAACCCAATACACCGTCAAATGCGAAGTTTGCATGTGCTCTCGCCGCAGCTTCTTCTCCATTCACACCGGTGGCATTCACAAGGTTTTCTATATTTCTACCTTGCCCAAGAGTCACTGCATCTATAGCGGTTCTCTGTAATCCTTCTTTACTAAATTGTTGCTCGGCAACGGCTTTAGCCGTTCCAACAGGCTCGTTAATCGCTCCCTTGATTTCAGCGACTCTCTGATTCAGTTGGTCCACAAACTCGGGTAAGTAGTTATGTACAAGAATCCCGTCTTTCCCTACGAAATACGTGTGATTGTCTTCTACTTCAATATTATAAACCTTCGTTTCGGTATATACTTCTTCAATTTTAGATATCTCTAGAGTTCCGGCGGATTCATTCTTCCAGGAGTCAGAATATTCTTCATTTGAATTCTGATTTTTTAAAGAAGCGAGAGAGGCTGCAATCGGTGTTCTTGATGCAAGATTGCCTTTCTCTGAGTTACGGATACTTGCAATCGTAACCGATCTTTCACCCGCTTGGATGTCTTTTACTTCAGTCCAACCTTTACCTCTCAGATAAAATGGGTGATTCCAGGTGGAATTAATGACTGGTCCGTTCTTATAACTAACTCTATGAATTAACTTTACTTCATGGACAAATAACTCGGTGACTTTCTTGTAAGATACTTTTCCTGTTTTCTCATTTAACGATAATACAAAATCTCCGATTTCAATCTTGTCGATTCGTTTTAGTCCTTCTCTGGTCCGGATTAAAGTCTCTCCGGTAAAGCAGGTCCTTTGATGATAATTTCCCTTCTCGTCAATAAACCCATTGCTGTCACTCGCCCTTAATCCCATGCTCCCAAGGAGATTACCCGCTAGATCCTGAGTCGTCCTTCCAAGCCATGAAGATGCAGAGCTTGGATCTGTTAGGAAATCATTCGATTTAGCTAAGGTAGCAAGTACTCCGTGTTGGTCCTCTGCACTCGCATTCGGATTGTTTAAAATTTCCTTTTGGTCGGGATTGCCCGTTTCGGCTATTGCATTTCTACCCGCATTTAATTTTGAATCGGCAGCTTTCGAATTCGCATCTGCCTGCTTCATCGCCAAGTTTTGGTTTAGATCATTATTAAAATTATTGTTTAATGTTAAATTCCCAAAACTACTCGGGTCATGTACATTCCCAGTTGCTGAAACCACCGTTGCGTTTCTATACGTGGCCGCGACGGTCGCATTTCCCTTTCCGTCTATTGTGACCGATCCGCCAACTCCTGACTCCTCATCCGTATTTTGGTAGGTTAAACTAGGACCGGTATGTTGGCCTACGTTGACCATAAGCCCCTGGCCGCCTTCCGTTCCCCAAACGTTCACGCTCCCGCTAAAGCCTGATTGCGGATTATAGTTTAAATTTCCTGCTTTTGTTCCTAATGAGAAAGATGTGCTTCCGTGTTGTGAGAACGTCACTCCTCCATTCAAGGATGAGGAGCCAAGTCCAAGCGTTCCCCCAAATCCTCCAGAGTAACTATACGATACTCCTACATTCACTCCGAACTGTCTTGCGTATCCTGTAGCTGCACCGGAGGCCGCTCCGACTAACGCCCCTTCCATTCCTCCGTTCTGATACCCTTGAACTGCTTGGAGAGCCGCTTGACCAAGAGCTAACATCTCGGGTCCGGCTACGAATGAAAGAGCGATGCTCGCGACTGTGGTAATACCGGCTGTGATTTCCTGAGTTCTTGCCTCTGCTTTTGCTTTCTTATCCGCTTGTTTCTTCTCGAACCAACTCACTAGCTGAGAAGCCATATCAGGAGACATCCCGGTTGCGTTAGCGAGTGCTGTCGCCACTGCAGCGTTTACTTTATCCTTTATCTGCCCCTGAACCCAAGATTGGAATGTTCCTCCTTGGAGCATCGTTTTTGCGAGACTCTGCTCGTTCGTGGCAAAACTTGCTTCGGCCTGTGCCTCGTTTTGAAAAGCCAAATCGTTCTTCGCGTTCTGTTCGTTTAATGATTTTATTTGGGAATTTAACGTATTGATTGCAGTATTATAGGAAGCGTTAAACGAATCTTCGTTCGTTTGATTCTCGGACAATACGCTATCACTATTCCAGCTTTGAAATAGATTTCCCGCACTCGCGACTCGAATCGTTGCGGGAGCTCCTACGTAAACATACTGATTTACTTTCGTTGCTTCGTAATCGCTTGAGTTAGTTGCGTCTCCACCCGCTTTCAGCTTTGCATGTCCGTCTTCGATCGCTGTCGTATAGGTGATATTTCCGTGATTGTCTACTACCGCATTACTACCCAAGGAACTCGCGATCTGATTGACCGCGTTCTGCTTCTCTTGGATCGCTTGCTTGTTGAGTTGGTTCTCTAAAGCAAGGTTACTGGCTCCCATCAACGATTGTTGGAAGATGGAAAGTACATTATTGAGTCCCGATGAATCCACAGACGGAGGTGTCAAAGCGGGAGCGAGAACTTCTCCGGAACTCGGTAGAAATACGGAAGAAATTCTAGGCAGACTATCATCCAGTTTAACTTGGGCGTTTGAATCGTCTTCGATTTTTGCGGTTTGAACCGAGGATGATGCAACAGAAGCTTGAGAATTAATACCGGAAAGCCAGGATACTTTTTCCGAATTTAAAGTCTGCACCCCATTCGAATAAGAAATTTGTAAATTGTTTTCGTAGGCAACTGCCTGAGCATGCCAAGCCGCATACTGCGCCTGATACGCGGACATTTGTCCTTCCCAATTCGATATCGACGGTGCTAGCGTATTCCAGGTTCCAAGTTCCGAGTTCAAGCTCGATGCAAATCCGTTCCAGGTCTGGGCATTTGCTCCCGCTGTTAAGTCCTTTACTTGGAAATTGATCGAATAAGAGAATGTATCTTCGGTAAAATATGCAGTGACGGGTAAGAAAAGCCCAAACGCCCAAAGTCCGGTCGCAGAAAAATCAAATGCGCTAAGACCCGAACTAGAATAACTTAATCCCGCCCCTGAATGCCCGAGCGTAATTGGAAAAGGACTATAAGAATGATAACCTTGATTTATCCCGGTAAAATCAGCGTTAGTAATTCCTACGATTTGAGTTTTAGTAGGATCGTATCCGTAAGTAGAATATAAAAAATTCAATAGCGTCGAGTCTTGAGAATTGCTTCCGCCGTCAATATAGGTCATGATCGCATTGATAGCCGTATTGGATGATCGGACTGAATTCGCGTAATCGACTAAGGACTGAAAACCGCTCAGTTGGTAATCGGCAAACCCGGTAGCTATATTCGAATTTGTTTGAGTATAAGCTTGGGACTGTTGGGTCCAATAGTTTGCATTCTGAACGGCCTGGGTTTCTTGCGTTTGAAGATAGCTCGTCATCTCGGTGGCAAGAGTGGAAAGTGAGGTCCCGTTTTGAAGCCCCTGGTAAAGATTCGAAATTAAAGTCTGCAAACCGATTCCGGACCGATTCAAAGACGACCAATTGACCGACCCATCGGCATTCTTGTTATAATAAAGGGCCGTATTTTGAAGAGAAGAATCTAATTGAGTAACGGATGTAGAAATACTCGTCCGAACTGCATTCTCATACGTTTGCAATTGCTGGAGGTTTGCCTGGTACTGGGCGTCGGTTTTATTGATCGAAGCGAGTTGGTTTTGGTAATTTTGTTGGAGAGAATTTAAAGAATCCGAAAAGGTTTGTAGGCCATTCGTCAAAACCGTTTGGTAATTAGAATCCGTCTGACCGGTTTGAGTAAGAGAAGAAGTTTGTAAGCTTTGTAAGAAAGTATTCTGGCCGTCGGCGATTTGTGTTTCGATTTGAGTGAGCCAGGCTTGTTCCGAGTTACTCGCCTGAGACTCGATCATTTTATCGATATACGCGGCGGTTGCAGGATCATTCGCATATTGAGAGTTCACGGATGATTCTAACGCAGTAATCTCTTGGCTCGCAAGATCTTCCCAGGATGCTTTTATGACTCCAAAACCTTGATCGACGATCATATTCCAAGCTTTTAATGAATGAGACTGATTCGCTAGGCTTACGTATTGATTTAAGTTTTGATTCGAAACTTGGGGAGCTACAAAATCCGGAACAGTAACAGGTTGAGAAAAGAGAATAGAAATCGGAGCAAAAAGTAACCAAAGATAGCTAATGAGAATGGTAAAAGAAAGGAACCTCTCCTTCTTTTGAAATTGCCGAATTTGACCCCTCTCTTCGTTTACCATTGAATCCATCCGCTCGGAAGAAAAAAATTTATAAGTCTAAACGTGAGGATTCGACATAGATAGTCCACAAAAAAAGACAATTTGATAATGGAATTGTCACTTAAACATCAAAAAGTAGACAATTCGGACTATCCCAAAAGGGACAAAAAAAAGGACTGGAAAGGAAGAATAAAGAAGCGGGAAAGAGAATCTCTCCCGCATAATACTGAAACTTGCGGCTTACGATAGAAAGTTTAATTAATGGTTAGGGAATAGGATGTTCCAGCATTAGGAACAGTCACAACGAAACATCTAAAATTCCCAGTGCTTGTAGTAACGGAATTTGAATAGGGAGATAAACCCGTGAAGAGGTCAAAATTGGATGAAGTTGTTACATTACTGGCATTTATTAAAATATTCGATTTTCCAATAGATAATATATTTCCTGTCGCGCCCGCCGGAGTTGAGGAAAAAGTAACTGTATCGGAAGTGCCCGCGACACTAGTATATAAATAGTAAAAATATCCGACCTTTGATCCACCCGTTACTGCCGCACCACCTTTCGTAATCGCAGTAGCACCGGCGCAAGACGCTCCATTTTGAGCCAAGGCTAAAGCTAAGAGAGAGGATTGATCGTCACTTGAGGATTTCTTACATCCACTAACAAGGGTTAATAATAGAATTAGCAGGAATACAATTCGGGAAGACGATTGCATGAATATTGATTCTCCTATTGGACCGGGGTTTCCCCGTACTTGCGAAAGTTAGTGTTCCCTATCGTTTTTAGTCAATCCCCTTTTACCATTAAATCGGCTATATTACGACGCCGTTTTGCCCTTAGAAATTCTAATCGGACGCTGTTTGTCGTTTTCCCATTGACCGGAGTAAACTGGAACTCCGTCACTATTTAAAAGAATTCCAAAACCGTTTCGTTTCCCGTCTCTCCATTCTCCGATATACTTAGACCCGTTTTCGTAAACGTACATCCCTTTTCCGTTATGGATAATTCCCTTTCTATATTCGCCTTCCAGGATCAGTTTGCCGTTATCTAGTATTAATTTTCCTTTTCCTTCCGGCTCTCCATCCTTCCAATTTCCGATATATTTTAATCCTCCCTTCCAAATAAATACCCCGAAACCTTCTTTGATATTGGAAGAGAATTTTCCTTCGTATGTGTCTCCGTTAGCGTAAGTATAAAAACCATATCCGTCTTTTTTTCCCCAAGACCATTCTCCCAAATAATGTTCTCCTTTAGGACTTCGAAACTCTCCGTTGCCATGCCCTTTTCTAAGAAAAAACTCTCCCCTATACTCGTTTCCATCCGGATACGTCATGACACCTGTCCCAATCCAGCAATTTCCGCTCCTACAAGTTCCGCTTAACGTAGATGCAAAGAAAAATAGACCGTAACAGAAGAGTAGAATCGAAAGAAATATTGAGAGGATCTTGATTCCTTTCTTATTTAGAATTCTATTTAGAACGGCTTGTAAGAATCGAATCGAAGTCAAAAGAATCGAGTGAACGACTTGGAAAATTTGGTTTTTCATTCAACCGATTCCGATTTGAATTTCTTAGACTTGAGACCGAATCCTAAAGCCTTCGCTTTCGCCAAATATTCTTCCGATCGCGCTTCAATCCCGATTCTCTCGAATACTTTTGACAACCTATAATTCGCAAATGCGATTCGGTCGAATTCGTCTGCGGCTTTAATATAACTTTGAGCCGCTTCCGGGAATTTCCCCAATCTCTCTAAGATCAGTCCTTTTAAAATCCACGCTTCCGATTTCTCGGGATCTCTGTCTAAAATTGAATCGATTCCGGATAGAATTTCCTTTGGATCTTCGCCTAACATAAGCCGAGTCCTGTACCACCAAATACCCGAGTTTAAACGACTTGCATCTTTATCGAAATCTTCTCCGAAATAATCTTTTGCTTTTTTCAAATCCTTAGAATAGAAATAACATTTACCGAGCATGAATCGAGTGGACTTGTAGTCCGGATCTTCGCGATATACTTTGTTAAAATTCAAAATCGCTTCGCTGAGTTTCCTCTCGTCGTAAAACCCGGTACCGATCGCGTATCTGTTAGTAAGTTCCTTTTCGTCCTTAGAGCAAAAACTCCCGAAAAGCAAAAAAAGGATGAACATAAAAAAGAACCCGAATCGTTTTAAAAAGTTACTTAGCATTCTCACCTTATTTGAGAGGAATTTAGATAGAAATTTGGCGGCAACCGATCTTGGTCAAACGAAAAGCTATCAATCGCTTTTATTTCTCTCGACACGAATCCGGATCGAACGCGTATTGCTAATGAATTCATGGAGGAACGATTCAATGCTAAACACAGTCCGTTTAAAACTTAAAAACACAATCACGAATCAGTTAGCCGAAATCAAATTTCTCCTCCAAAATAAGACGGGAATCGCCGACTGGATAGATCCTCGCTTCCAGTCCGGCATTAGAAGATACGTATATACCCTAACTCTCGCTAGTCTCTTAAACGGAGCCAGCATACTAATTTCGTTTTATTCTAAAAATAGGAATGAAAACGCGCTCATCGAAAACCTCTACGCTCAAAAGGAAATCGGTAGTCTGCTTTATTTCTTCTCTCATTTTCCCCAAAACATATTCGGATTCATTTTCCTTTGGGGATTCCTTCCGATACTAGTCGCTTCCATTTGGTATCTCGCATTTGTAATACTAAATGGAAAGGAAAAAGAAGCTTCTAAACCCACTCTTACGTTACTATCCTTGAACAGTCTTTTCATTCCTTTGACGGGAATTGTCGTCCAAGAAATCTTTAGCTTTTTAAAAATACCTTTCGGAGCGGCTGGACTCGTTCCAAAATTGCTCACGCTCTTTTGGGCTCTACTCACTTTCTTAATCTATACTGGAAGTTTCTCATATTCCATTTTAGGATTTAGAAAGCAATTCGACCAACCGATAGGACGAGCGGTCGTTTTGTCCCTTTCACCCGCAATTTTTGTCTTTCTAATTTATACTTTCTTCTATTAGGACGTAATCTTGAAGTTCGTAAAAAGAATCTGCCCTCTCGTTGTTGTGATTTTAATTTTAGGCGGATGCAAATCCAAAGAATCCGCTTCCAAACAAGGACTGGAATTAAACCGACAAGGAACTGAGTTACTTGCTTCAAATCCGGAGAAAGCTTTGTCGAAATTCTTGGAAGCCGAGGAATTAAATCCAGAGACACCGGAATACAAAGCCAACGCAGGAATCGCATACATGACTTTAAATCGAAACGAAGAGGCTTTGCAGAAGTTCAAAGAAACGATTCAGCTCGATCCTAAATACCTCCAAGCTTACTACAACCAAGGAGTCATTCTCGAAAACCTTGGAAATCACGAGGATGCAATCAAGAGCTATAAGACAGCTCTCCAAATTGCACCGGACTCTCCTGAAATCGTTTACAATCTTGCGCTCGCCTACGAAAAATCGGGTCAGGATAAAGAAGCAGCCGAAAACTATTCTCGCTTCATTGTGATCGCTCCTCAAAGCTTACAACCCGCAATCGAAGAAGCCAAATCAAGACTCAAGCGATTGCAAGTCACCAAAGACGAAAAACCTAATGAAAAACGAAAGACCGCCAAGAGAAAGAGGAAGAGATAAAAACTCTCGCTGAAAACAACATTGACAGAGAAGTTTTAGACGGCGAAAAACTCGCGCCCTAAAGAAGAGAAAAAAAACAGTAAACTTGCCGATTTTGAAAAAAGTGCATCAATGTACTTTTTTGGTTATTCCGGTTTCCAAGTTTTGTCCATCTCTGCTACATCCTTTTCCCAAGCTGGCGGGTCATAGGAGTATTTCTCAACTACCCTACTCCGATCACTTGGCATCGCCCAAATCGCATCCAATCTCCAAAATGAGTTTGAAGCTTTGATTTCTTTTACAAGATTCAGCTTAGGATCGTAGACCCTAAAATAGGACTCCGTCCTTTTTTCCATAGCCATCGGAAGAATTCCGACCGTCAAAAAACTCAATGGAAATGTGATCGCAAACGTAATCGCTCCTAAAACTGTCGGTTCCGAAAAGACAGGGGTAAAGATACCTACTACGTAATAGTCAACATTCCGTTTTTTTAATTGAAATGTCTTAGATCCGGAATCCCATTCCAGGACCTCGCATAGATCCGGAAGCGCACCCGCACCGAGTAAAGAATAAGAAAACTCCATAAATCTACTTATGTTTTCCTCTTCTATACCGGATTCAACTCCGCTCGTCGGAAATTTACCGATCGGTTCTCCCCAGGATAAAGGATGTACAAGTTGATTCCGCAAAGGATAAGCTGCTCGATGATCGGACGGAACGTTCCTTCTTCCTTTGAAAAAGGCGGATTTTAAATCTGTTCCGTATTTTTGTGATATCTGACTCTTGCAAGGAGTGTCTATCCAACCATCAAGCTTGTTTCCAACTGTTGCCGTTGAATAGGGATGGAAGCCCACTAATGCGACTTTTTTTCGAGTGTCCAACTTGCGAATAGGCATTGGTTCAGGACCGACTAGGTTTATACTTGTGCAAGTTGTCGTTAAAAAGGTCGCGAGAAATACAAATTTAAAGTGCATTCAATCGAATCTGAAAGACGCAATGGATTTAGTCGATTCCAATTTGTCCGGGACTAGACTAGATTCTCATGTATCGGAAAAATTGTCATCTAAGCGGTGTTACAATTTAAGAAAGATTACTTTTACTAGTCGCATCCGAATCGGTCGAGCTGGTCTTAGGGAGATCACGAGCTTTTTTATCCAGAAATTCAAAAAATTCCCGATCCATTTCGGGGTCTATCAAGTAAATAATTCTTCTAGGGTCGCCGTTTCTCTCTAGATTAAATACAGCCCGCCGCCGATCCAGATTTAAACTTTCTTTCTCAAATCCTGAAATCCGAAATTTTCCGTTATTGATAAATGTTGGTTTTATCGTTCCGATTCGCTCCAGCATAGGACGAATTGAATTTTTGTAAGACTCTTGGATTACGCAAACTTCGAAAAAAACGTTTCGATTCGAGCCCGGGGAAGCTACGATAACGTAGTCACCGATCTTAATAAAAGGCTGGTTGTCGGAAAGAGAAAGACCCACATGATCATAAAAATCTTTCAGTGTTTTTTCATTATATGCGAAATAACTATTGTTAAGAATTAACTTTAAAGCCTTTTTGGAGTCGACGGGCTCTCTCCAAGGCTGCGCAGTCGTAAGGGAGGCAAATTCTCCCGCAATGGACAGAATTCCGATATCATCGTAAGAGAGCGCATTGGTAAGAATTCCTCGCGCCTGTTTCTGAATATCGTTTACTATAATGTTCTTTCTAAAATCACCTTTGTATTTTTCCCGATATCCCTGCAATTTTTGCACAAGTTGTTTAGGCTGCGGATAATTATTATTTAAACCTTCTCCTCTATGAGGTCTATGATGATTTAGTACGATCGATTTTACCGAATCTTGCAATTCGGGAATATTCGCTATCATGAAGTAACTGATAATAGGATGATTCTTGATATACTCAAACTCTTCTGTTTTCAAATTCGAATGACTAGGCATTTTCATTTGAGTGTAACCGATATCAGCCATATAAGAAGCGATCATCAAGTTCATCTGCTCGATTTTCTTCAATTCAGCGTCTATTTTAGTGAAAGCTTTTGCGGTTCTAACTTTCATCGCCATCGCTATGACCGTTCTTTTTGTGAGAACCTCGGAATCAACGGGTGCCCCCGCGTTGGCCATTACTTCCAGGATATTCACAAGACCGGTTTCCATGTTAGGAGAAGATTTAAAATCTTCTAAAATAGAATCTATGGATTTTCCCACACTTCGGACGTGGGCTCCCGTCAGCGGATAGTTCCGAATGTCTTTGAGTAGTTCCGTAGCTCCCTTGCATAAATTAACGGTCAGCTGCGGATTGATTAGCTTTTCAAACGAAGCCGCTGCAGAGGGCGATGTTTTTCCTAAGCTGAGGCTGATTTTTCCGATCTCAGAAGTTAGAAAATAGATTCCTTGCGCTTCGAATTTTTGAAGGCGATTGATATCGTCTCCGCTAGCCATATCCTTCTTATGAATCAGGATTTGGCCGTTCTTATTGTAAAAATCGATAGGAATAATTCCATTTTCACGGAAATTTTGAATTACCTCTTCGGTAAAATCGAATTTTTGTAAGTCCAGACTTGCCGCCAGTTATCTTAGTTTCGGATCAAGAAAGATTCGCATTATATTTTTTCGGGATTCGGTTATTCAGCCTTTCGTTCATAAAAATTGATAAATATCAATGAATGTAGTTCAGATATTCAGTATACTTAAACTATTTTGCCTCTAAACATTCAGTCCTCCACCTAATGAGGCCCGTAGTTTCCATATTAATCGCAGTCTTACATTCTTGTATCGTGTTAAATTGGCCCAAATTTAAGAGCCCTCGAGGAGAATAGAGCCAAAGTATCCAGACTCCCAATAGCACAGATAAAATTTTCATTCTCACTCACTTCTCCCTATTACCGTCATAATTATCAAATTGGAACGATAAAAATTATCTTTTCCCAAGCAAGAAAGATATTTTTCAAAAAGAAAAAAAGAAATTAACCGCACAGCGCGTAATGTATAGCGCTACATTTATCAATAAAAAGTTAATGGATTTTGCTCCTTTATCCTTTCTAAAGGCTGATATAAAATTGAAATCGATTTCTTTTATTGTCATATGTCTATCATACATTTAACATAGAGTTAACTTATCCAGTTGAATTTAATTAGAAAATCAAAGTAAAGGAATGAAAATATTTCATTAATCCGACATTGCCGTTTTAATTTTCTTATTCTTTTCGTATTATTATTGAAACCGATATCGAATTAGAGATAAACGTAATATACGGTGAACGCGATGATTTTTCCGGTATTGCAAATAAAAAATTAATAGGATCACGGATTGATTAATCTAAACCATAATTGCATTCTTTGCGATAGCCAAAGAAATAAAATCGTATTTGTGGAAAACGATATCCCGATTGTTCGTTGTTTAAATTGCGACCATGTATTTTCTACATATAAACAGGAAGAGCATTTTGGAAAGTATTGGGAAGGAGAAGAAGTTGAATACGATTTAAACTGGTGGGATATTGCCCACAGAGAAATCTACAAAGACTTTATCAATAAATTTCTCTCAGCTCGGAAAGGCAGGATTTTAGACGTAGGCTGCGGATTGGGTTATTTCATTAAGACACTTAATCGAGAGCGACCGGAATGGGAATCGATAGGGTACGAGATTTCTAAACGAGCGGTAAAATTCGCCAAAGAAAGGAACGGAGTGGGTAAGGTTTATTCAGGCATTGTTCAGACTAGCCGCCTTCCCGAAAATAGTTTCGATATTATCACTCTTTGGGACGTGATCGAACATATACCGAAGCCTCATGATTTAATGCTATATCTGTTTACCCTATTAAAACCGGGTGGATTTCTATTCGTACAAACACCGAATATCCCCGTGCAGTTGCTTAAGGCGAAATTGAAACTTCTGCTCAAAGGAATGCAGGCGGACGCTCATTATCTGGAAGCGAAAGACCATATAAACGACTATTCTGAGAAAACTCTGCGAATCCTATCTGATCAATGCGGATTCTCCTTCGTCGAGTTTACGATTCTAAAACCGATTTCGGCGGTATCGGGTGATAAAACAAAATTAGGAGTTATAGCGAAAAAGGCATTTTATTTCTGTACTTTATTATTCTGGAATATGACTTTTAGAAAAATCAATCTTAACCTTACTTTATTTGCCATTTTGCATAAGCAATAATGGATTATTTGAAAAACTTCGACAAGAGTTTGACGCAAATCGGAAACGTATAGATTTTATTTCGATTCGATCGAAAGATATCTATAGGCAATCGGTTTTAGTTTGTCTAATAATTATCATCAAGTTTAAAGCGATAAATTACGGAGTATTAAGGTCTCCATTTTAAGGCCCTAATCCGTAAACGGAATCGAATGCGAAGGCACAATCAGAAATAGATAGGAGATGCCAAATTAAAAATGGCAAATTTAAGAAATACGTACGCAGTTTATAAAAATCATGAAATGCTAAAATTCCATATTCTCGAATTGACCGCCATTACGAACGGTTCGATTCGTCGGGACGTTACTTTTTATGAGCCTTTATGCTCAGTTATACTAAAAGAGGATATTCTAAAACTTAAATTCAATCCTTTGACATCGGAGACGATCCATAAGCTTGTAAGAGAAAATCCGGATATTTACTGCGACGAATGTAAAAAATATCTTTCGCCCAATTATTTTACGACGGATTTCGAAATTGTATAAGGATTCGACGATAGCGTTCTGAAAGTTTCTATTTAAGGTTCCATCGGAGGAAGGCCGGCGTCAGCAAAGGAAAGAGTATCCTTCGTTAGAGATACTTGGCCGCTGCACTCGGCAGACCTGAGAACATTCTCTCTAGAAGAAACACCTTTAGAAAAAGGAATTTTACAGGTCGGGCACTCTTTCGGATAACATTTGCTGACCTGGTTCTTAGTTAGTTGAGTGTAATAGTCGAGATTGATATGAGGAAACCTACTGTTGAAACGGTCTTTAGCGGTTAGTTTCTTTCGGCTGCGAGAATTCGAGTTGGAAGAGTTACATTTACTAAATAATTCTAAGTTTCCTGTAGTAAATAGCAAAACATCGGAGCCCGGAACTTTCCGTAGGAAGGTTCAGGTTCCGAATCTTGCTTCGTTTTGCCTGTTGTGGAAGGAAGGCCCAGAATATGCGCTTTTAGAAGCCATGATTTCTTGGCAATGTAGCGAAAATAATCGAAGGATACTACTAATTTTTTAGCCAATCCCTCTGATTTTTAAGATCGGTTCGAAGAAGGAATTTTTAGTGATCTCCATCCCCAATTTTCTGATAAATCGACTGCTTGTCTCAATAGTCAACGCCCCTTTTTAACTAATCATATTTTGTTGTATGGTTTTTAATGGTTCTACTGCAAATTATTTCGTTCGATAATCACTCTATATCCGTCGACATCTCAATGAATCCCCGGCAAAATCGCTTATACTCGTTAAAGTTTAGAATTTGCATCTTATACTTTTTGTTCTCAACCGGATAACTTGATAATCCCCTAAGTAACTTATATTCAGCTAACGAAATAATTTTGGATTTCATGTTTGAATCCTCCTCTTATTTCCCAGGTCCAGAAAGTGCACTCGTGCAAAAACAAAAAACCCATCGATCCAGTATAATTATTTTTAGATGTGAATGGATAAATTCCCGCTTATTGCAAACGAGTCTTTTAACTGGGGTTTAACTCTCTTGCTTAAACAGCAGTTACATTATTTTTTGCATGGCTTAAGATATTGTGATATAAATATTACAGAACTAAAAATTCACCTTAAGTAATTCTATGCTGATTTTCTTGTATAAATGACAAAAAGTTGATCGACGGGATCCTCCTTCCAATCAATATAATTGATGGCAGTAATTTTTTTCACGCTGACATCGTAGGCGATGTAAAATAAATGGAGCCTCAATTTCGAAAAATGCAAAAAGCAATTTGATCACTGGAACCCTAGTGCAGAATCCGTCGTCTATTTGTTCAGTTTAAAAATTATCGGGGGTACATCGAAGTGAAGGGTGAAGAGATGAGTAAGCAAAAATCAAATTTCGCTGTAATTACATTTTTGCGTGCGTTACGAATCCACACTGATGAAGCGGATTTATCGAAGTTAATCTATATTTGCATGCTCCTTGTCGTAAGTTTTATCACGTTCTTGTCTGCGACTATTTCTTGGATTCAATTTCCAAAATTATTCTTGAGTGTCGTAATTCTATATTCTTTTTCTGGCCTGTCCGTATTGCTAATTCTCTTGTCTCAAAAAAAGAATACATATTTTGCGTTCGGATTCAATCTCTTCGTAATTGTTCTCCTTGCCTATTTATATTTTCCTTCCGGTGGATCTTTCGGCGCCACTCCTTTTTTCATTCTGATAAATGCACTTTTCTCTTGGATTTTACTGTTTGGAGGTAGTTCAAAAAAACTGGTTGTGTCCATGCTATTGCATGCTAGCTTCTTTATTGTCAATCCGATCATTGACATATTCGACCCTCATTTGGTCTCTAATCGGTATCCTGATCGAATATCCCAAATTCACAATCTCATGTTATGGGGAATCGTCAGCATTGTTTTTATAATGTCTTGCATGTGGCTTTGGTCCGGGCTTCTACAAAATCGGTTCCATAATTTAATAAGCCAAATTGAAATAGATGATCTTACTGGCACTTACAGAAAATCCTTTATGATGGCAGTTATTGAAAACTTCAGAACGAGCAGTGCTTTATTTCAACGAACGCACTCAATCGCATTCGTTGATCTTGATAAATTCAAACAGATAAATGATACTTATGGTCATTTGATTGGAGATGAGGTCTTGGTTGACTTAATTCAGTGCTGCCGTACATTTCTTAGAAAGACTGACTATATTTCAAGATATGGCGGTGATGAATTTTTACTATTCTTTCCTGACACGAACGTGGAGGAGGCTTTTGCAATTATGGAAAGATTGAGAATTGCAGTCGCCGAGAATAACTGGAGTACCAAATCAATAAATGTTACGATAAGCGTGGGAGTCGGTGAGCTCTTGATGGACAGGGAGGTCAGATATTCTCTTGAATTGATTGATGAAAAAATGTATGAGTCGAAACGGACTGGAAAAAACAAAGTGGTGTCGGTCGCCAATGAGCGATAAGGTGAATATCTAAACTTTCTGCAAGATATGACCGGCAATTTCGGCTCATGAAATAGATCTCCAAAATGTCGCAAGAGCGAGCAACTTTTATTTTAGCAAGTCTAAAGCAACGTCCACGATCATGTCCTCTTGACCACCGACCATTTTTCTTTTTCCAAGTTCTACAAGAATATCTACTGTTTTTATTCCGAACTTACGAGAAGCTTCTTCCGCATGTCTTAAAAAACTAGAATATACGCCTGCATATCCTAGTGCAAGAGTCTCTCGGTCGACTCTAACCGGTCTATCTTGCAATGGACGAACAATCTCATCGGCTGCGTCCATTAGAATGAAAAGGTCGGTCCCGTGGTTCCAATTCAATCTAGAAGCTGCTGCGATAAAGACTTCCAAAGGTGCATTACCCGCTCCGGCGCCCATCCCGGCCAGACTTGCATCAATTCGATCGCAACCTTCCTCCACTGCAACTATCGAATTTGCCACTCCCAAGGAAAGATTATGGTGAGCATGGATCCCGGTTTGTGTTTCGGGATTTAGAATATCCTTCATTGCTCGAAAACGATCGCGTATATCATTCATATTCATAGCGCCACCTGAATCGACCACATAGATACATTCAGCACCGTAACTCTCCATTAATTTGCCTTGCTCGGCTAATTTTTTAGGAGAAATCATATGACTCATCATAAGAAATCCGACTGCGTCCATTCCTAGATTCCTCGCGAATTCTAAATGTTGTTTGGAAATATCCGCTTCCGTACAATGAGTAGCCACCCGAACAGAATGGACACCCGCTTCATGTGCATGTTTTAGATCGTGAATAGTCCCAATTCCAGGAAGAAGTAAAGTCGCGATTTTCGCATGCCTTACTATTTTCACAGCCTCTTCTATCATCTCAAGATCCGTCTGTGCTGAAAAACCGTAATTAAAACTAGACCCTTGCAGCCCGTCTCCATGAGCAATTTCTATACTATCTACTTTAGCGTCATCAAGCGCCTTAACAATATTTTTTACATGGTCTAAGGAATACTGGTGGCGAATCGCATGGCTCCCATCCCTCAAGGTTACGTCTGAAATGAAAAGTTTTTTGTTTCCCGGAAGATTCATTTAGCAATTTCTCGAAATTTAATATTTTGCAATTCTGCAATTTTTTCCCCAGTTGCCAAAGCTGCTGAGGTCATAATGTCTAAATTCCCGGCAAAAGAAGGCAAATAATGTGCAGCCCCTTCTACTTCTATAAAGATAGTAGTCTTTAGTCCGGAAAGGGTGCCGACTCCTGGAATTCTCAGAGGTTTATTCTCCGGAATAATATCAAACAAAACTTTTTGCTTTAAGCGATATCCCGGAACATATCGGTGAACTAAGGCAACCATATCTTGGATTGACTCTTCAATCTTACCTTGATCTCCTATTTTTGATAATACATATATTGTATCTCTCATCAAAGGAGGAGGTTCCGCCGGATTCATCACTATAATCGATTTTCCTTTTTTAGCTCCGCCAACCAATTCCAAAGCTCTGGAAGTAGTTTCCGTAAACTCGTCTATATTTGCTCTTGTGCCTGGTCCTGCTGATTTACTACTGATCGAAGCTACAATTTCCGCATAGTGGACGTCTACAATTCGGGAAACTGCATATACTATCGGAACAGTCGCCTGTCCTCCGCAAGTGATCATATTAATGTTTTTTTGACCTATATTTTGATCCAAGTTAACCACTGGAACACAATAAGGGCCAATCGCCGCCGGAGTTAAATCGATTATTCTAATATTCGGATTTGCCTCACGCAAAAGTTTATCATTCTCAATATGAGCCGCTGCAGATGTAGCGTCGAATACGATCCCAATTTCTTTAAAGATCGGCAAAGCAATCAAACCTTTGACCCCTTGGAAAGTGGTAGAAACACCTAGCCTGGAAGCCCGAGCCAAACCTTCAGAGGATTCGTCTATTCCAACCAAGGCAGATATTTCTAAATTTTCGGACTTACGAAGAATTTTGATCATCAGATCAGTTCCAATATTGCCGGAACCGATAATGGCGGTTTTTATTTTATTATTCATTTTAAGTTTTCTTCCTAGAATATAATTCTAAATCATCCGGCAGGAAACGTTACCCAGCCCTCCAATGTGTGAGCTTATAAAATCTCCGGAAATAACTGGGACCATAGGCCCGAGAGCACCGGATAGAATAATTTCACCTGCTGATAAGCTGTCACCGCGCAGTATTAGATTTCTCGCAAGCCAGTATGCTGCCCGCAAAGGATGATTCAGACAGGCTGCTCCGGATCCGACAGATTCGATTTTACCGTTTTTATTTAAATGCATCCCAATATCAGCCAGATCAATAGCACCAAGCGTAACCGGCTGGTTTCCTAATACATAAAGCCCACAGGAAGCATTATCTGCGACGGTGTCTGCTAAACTGATTTGCCATTTTTCTATTGCGCTGTCCACGATTTCCAAAGCAGGCAACGCATATTCGATGGAAGTTAAAAATTCACCATAGCTCGGAATGTTTTTGGTCATATCGCGACCTACTACAAATGCCACTTCCGCTTCCACTTTTGGCTGTAAAAGTTTCGACATCGGAATTTCATCAGAGTCCAAATATTCCATGTCCGAAAATAAGGTGCCGAAATCCGGTTGGTCGACTCCAAGTTGCAATTGCACAGCTTTTGATGTTAACCCAACTTTCTTTCCGACAATTCGAACCCCGGTTTTTAATCTTTCTATATTATTAATTTTTGCGATAGCATATGAATTTTCAAGTCCTTCCACTCCGTATGTTTTTGAAATGGGAGGAATTGCTTTACGATTCAATCTGGCTTCTAATAACGCAGAAGCCGCCGATCGAATATTAGAAGTTTCTACTGAAATACCCATACTAAACACTAACCAACTTCTTAGCTTTCTCGGGAGAAATTACGGAACTCAAATCAAGCCGAAGTTCCAATTCCTGAACAAGTTTGTCGCCGGACCCTTTTGTCATTCCGAAGACGAATTTATCAGGTCGAAGAAGGATTAATGCGTTCTTATTGTATCCAGCTTTCCGAAACCAAGGTTTCAATAAACCATAAATATCTTCCACTTCGTCCAAATTCGGATCTAAATTTCGGTTAAGTTCTTTCAGGCCTTGTGGTCTTTTTCCTTTTTCATAAATTGTAAGATATTTCGTTCCAAGTGAATTCAGAAAAGAAAGAGACTTTTCAGAAAGATATTCTCTAGGATCAATTCCTTGGCCAATCAATGCATATGAACTTCCAATGATATCGTCCATTTTTTTAATTCGGCAATCCATGATTTGAAGATCAGGCTGCGGCATTGGCGTTCCCGCATGTCGATTTTCCGAATTTCTGGGTAAACCAAAGTACGTGCCGTTTTTATATTTTGGTTTTGGCTTGAATTTTCCTTCTCTGAATATGTCGTACAAGCTCGGAATAATCTTTATTAATCTCAAGAGCCAATCACGTATCGCAGCTAAAAATCTATTCTGTAATGAAACCACATCCTTTAGTTGAACAGAAACTTGAATCATAGCTTTTGCATGGTCATATCGTTCATTCTGATATGTATCTAAAAATTTACTTCCGGCTCGTCCACCTAACACCTCTATTAATTTCCAACCCAGATTGAAAGCGTCCCTAACACCGGAGCTCATTCCTTGCCCCATAAATTGAGGAGTCATATGGGCCGCATCTCCGGCAAGAAAAACGCGAGAATCTCTCCATTTATCCGCAACAAGCCCGTTAAAAGTATATACTAGTCTTCGCTTAACTTCGAATAAATCCGGATTTACATACCGAGAGAGCAACATCCTTACCGTTTCTGGCTTCTCCATAAACTCTTTTGTAGTACCAGCCTTTAAGCGAAATTCGAAACGATGATACCCATCCGGCTGAGGACAACTGACTACTGGGCCGTTCGGGTCGCAGAAAAAATTGAAGTATGGTAAATGGCGAAGTCCAAGTTCTACATTTTTTTGTTTTAAATCGACGACCAACCACGGCTCTGGAAAACTTTTCCCCGTCAGTTTTATATTTAGGAAATCGCGAACTTTGCTTCTGCCGCCATCGCAGCCTACTACGAATGAGGCTCTCGCGATTTGTCTATCTTCTTGGTCCTTAGATTTTGGATTTTCAACCTTCTGTCCGTAAGCTGAGCCTTCCGAGGCTATATGATAAACGTTAACTCCAACTGAATCCTGGTCAAGGGACTGGAATTCCCTTCCTCTAAGTATAGTAACGTTTGGATATTTTTGCAATTTTTCAGCAAGCTTCGTTTCTAAGTATGGTTGGTAAAAAAAATTAATGATCGGCCATCCATAAGGAGTGCTAGTGGGAGTATATTGCACAATAGGTGTGCCGTTTCCTTTTGTAAATTGGACAGGTATGTCGTACATCATGTCCTTATACACCTCCTCAACTACTCCAGCCGCTTGAAAAATTCGTAAACATTCATCATCAGTATAAACCGCTCTGGCATTTCCGTAAAATACAGGCTCTTTTTCAAGAACAATGACATTTAATCCTTTTTTTCCTAATATATGTGCAAGTGTAAGACCAACAGGACCTAGCCCGATGATAGCTACGTCGTACAATATTTCTTTTAAGTTATTTGAATTTTCCATAATATAGAACCTCTACTGTTTAAAACGGGATATATTCCGAACGGAATAAGGAGACAAAAGCCTTCCGAAATTCACCTAATCTAGATAGAACAGTTGAGATTTCTGGTCTATGACCCCACGTACTAATCTGTTTGTATTTACTTTGCTTCCATTCTATTTCGTTCACAGGCAAGGGATTCCATCCTACTTCGAATTCAAAACCAGAAGGTGTAATTACGTAGAAGGATAATTCTAAATCATTCGGGTGCTGTCCAATCCCGTGAGCGATTTCGAATCCTAAATCTTTGCAACGATGGTATGCCCCGGTCATATCTGCCAAATTTTTCGTTTCTATATTCAAATGTTGGATGCGAGCTGTAATAGGATCCATCCGTAATCCCCTTGTCGCCGCAACTGCGAGGGAATGATGACGTGGATTCAGTCTTAAAAAGGTGATATCCAAAGTAAGTCCTGACATTTTCTGCTCTATATAATCGCTGATCCTTGCCCCAAAAATCTCCTTCCAAAATTCGACTAGGTCATCTGGTCTTTTGGAGACCATAGCAACATGACCCATACCAAACTCTTCCGTTACGAAACCTTTTGATAACATTTCCAAGGGAGCCTCCGTCAGAATCGGATCGATAAACAATTCAATATTCAATCCTTTCGGGCCTTTAAATTGCCAAAAGGAATTCACTCCACGCAAGAACGCTTGAGCGGCCCCTCCGGGAGTTATAGTTACTTTCCTTTTCTTCAAGCGCTCCAAAATTAAATTTAAGGAATGTTCATTTTTTATTTGAAAACCGATGCAAGTAAAATCTTCAGCTTCACCTTTTCGAATCAATATCCTTTTTTTATGATTATCCAATCGAAAGGAAAGGGAATCCTCGTTGTTGAACTCGGCATGCAATCCGATCGCCTCTTTTCCGAAGGAATACCACTCCTCCAATTTATTCGATTCTATAACCGCATATCCTAGTTTTACGGAATTAAACAGGTCGTTTTTGTCACCATTAAACATTATCCATCACCCGGCCTTGTTTCTACTATGAGCATGGATCGATAAAAATGAATTTGTAATATGATTGAACTCTTCGGGACGTTCCCATTGGACCCAATGCCCAGTGTGATTAAAATAATACAAATCGCAGTTTGGCATTCTTCTTTGCAAAGAAAGTCCGCCACTCGGTCTATTTACTTTATCCTCGGTTCCCCAGAGAACTAAAGTCGGAACCTCACAATGCGAAAGTCTAGGATCCCTAGTAAAATCTAAATTTTTAAAATTTGGAATTCCCTTTGGTTTTCGCAAAGGAGGAGATTTAACAACTTCAGGGTCAATGCTGGATTTATACCTTTCTTCTATAAGGGAAGCAGGAATTGTCTCTCCTTTATAAACCAGATTCTCTCTAATAAATGTGTTAAGCTTTTCCAGACTCGGGCCGCTCCCTGTATAATAATTTAGTAATCGATTCAAACCTTTAGTAGGAAATGAACGAGTCGTATCTACTCCACCTGGTCCCATCAAAATTAATGCAGAAACTCTTGCAGGATTCTCAAGCGCCATTCGTAATGCGCAAGCTCCCCCTAGTGAATTTCCCACGATATTTATTTTTGGAATACTGAGTTTATCCAATAGCTTAAACATTGAATTTGCCAGATCACCAAATGGATCTTTCCGATCTATTCCCTTCGTAGATTTTCCATAACCTGGCATATCTGGCACTAAAACTCGAAAATTTTTAGCAAGCTCCTCAATGTTTCTAGAATAATTCGAGATTCCAGAAGCGCCTGGTCCTCCTCCGTGGAGCAATAATATCGGCTCTCCTGACCCCTTTTCGAATAGATGAATATTTCTACGCTCTGTGGAAATAATTCGCGAACTAGACTGGTATTCGATTTCTTTTTTGTTAATATCCTCTTTGGATAATTGTTTGCTTTGTGCATTTATCATAGGGAGTCCTCATTAAATTTAAAAAACCTGCAACTTTTCTTTTCATAAGATATATTTTTAAGCCTATCGGAGACCTACACAACCTTTCTCATAACAATTGTTATTATACAACTATTATTATGAGATAACTCTCATATTTATTGTTTCTATCAATTTTTGCACATTATATCATATTTAATTCTTTGTCAATAAAAAGATATAAAGCAAACAGCGATGATTGAGGAAACTTGGACTGTAAAAGAAATTTTACAGGCATAATAATTGATTATTTTGATATATTTATCATTTTATATAAATCTATCATTTATGAGAATATTTACACCATTTGGAACGTTTGTTATATAATGGATCTTTAGCGGAAATAGACGGTTCTCTCATTAAGAGAATAAAGATAGGAGGAAAGCGTAAATCTTTGGAGCGTATTAGTGTTTTTCAAATACCTTGGTCAAAACGCTTATAACATGTTTAAATTTGCCACTCAACGCTCAATCGAATGTCTTTTGAACTAACTTGATAGAGTAATCATTAAGATAATCGAGCAACCTATTTCAAATTAATTATATAAAAATCCTGTATTCTAATTAACTTAACTATCAATAAGAAGAAAGAAATTATTTAAAACAAAATGCCGAAGTGAGAATTCACCCGATAAGGTCTTAATGATATCCTTAACGGGAGTCGCAGAGATCCATGAAAATATATATTGGGATCATGCTTCAGTATTGGCATGGATTGTCAGTCTTTCAGCGAATAAGAATGCTACGAGCTTAAATAGCCAAATTGACACAATTACTTTTCCAAAAACGTTACGACAATTTATTATCCGTTATTATTTTGCCATGCTCTTTCAAATGCTCGATTGCTTATATTTTTCGCTGTAATCGCGGAAACACCGAACGCCTTTAATACCAAAGCTATCATATCTATATCATGCGATTTATTTTTTGCCCTTCCTTCCAATATATTTCTAATTCCATAATGAAGAGCACCGACGTACAGACCGAGTGCAGCTTCTTCTGAATCGATCGTGAATCTTCCTGATTTAATCGCTTTCTGCATATCTTTCAATGGATAAGCTCGTAAAATTTCGCTCATTCTAGGTGCTTCTGAGGCGACTCGAAGTAAGGCCCAGGCCCAATCGGAGTCCAATCTTGCTTTTTTTAAAAAAAGCATACCACCTATGGCCATACGTTCGGCTCCGTCCTGTATATCGGGCATCATTTTGGTCGCATCGGCTGCTAAAGTTTCCGCCAAAGCTATAGCAGAAGCTTCGAGCAATTCTTCCTTCGTTTTGAAATAATTATAGAAAGTTCCATTCGCGACTTCCGCCTCCGCAGAAACTTCCGCAATCGAAGTTTCTCCGGCCCCCTTTACTGCAAATAAGCGCAATGCAGCATTCATAATCTGAGCTCGGGTTCTCTCGCGTTTTGGAAGTAAAATTTTTCTAGGTTTTGATATAGCCATCCATTCAATCAAATTTAACAAATATAAAAATGCTACTACATTTTTGAGATATTGCTCATTTTCTAATTGCGTTCATAAAATGCGGAATATGCCTAAACATATGAACACACTATCCTACAATACACCCGGTCTTTTGTTCCCCGCAATCTCCTTACTAATGTTAGCATATACTAATCGATTTTTCGGTCTAACTTCACTCGTCAGACAATTATTAAATAAGTACCGAGAGAGCGGAGAGGCTTTGATCATTCCTCAAATTACAAATTTAAAATTAAGAATTTCTCTCGTTCGCTATTCGCAATCCTTTGGAATCTTAAGCCTTATTTTTTGTGTTATTTCTCTAGGGCTTGTGTCCATATCCAATTCAGTCGCATGGATATTCTTCGCTGGGTCTTTATTCTTAATGATTCTTTCTTTGATCTACTCCCTTTATGAGATCCATCTCTCTATAAAAGCTCTTGAAATCGAAATTGAATCGATATTAAAATCTAATTTTTAAAAATAGGATAGTATTTTACTATTGACATTTTTTACATATTTGATATATCTCTCATTTATGTCAGTGTTCACGATCCCCGCCATTATTAAAACGGATACAATTTCCAATGCAATTGTAATCGGGGCCAACCCTACAGGATTATTCGTATCTTATCTTTTAGGCTATTTGGGAATTCCTACACTAATTTTAGAAGACGGAAAGATGGAACCTGAGAATAGGCAAATTTCACTAAATCAAGATGAATTGACAGTCTTTGAGGAAATAATAATAAAAAATCTGAATGAGAAAGGAGATTTAAACCAATCAACCTCCGAATCCTTCCAATATTTGAAAATTCTATATTCTAATATTAAGAGTAAAGAGGTAGATAATATTTCCCGATCGGTTTGCAATATTTCCCAAACAACAATGGAGTTTATCCTTAGAAAGAATATTTCAATTCTAAAAAATGTGACTTTCGTAACGCCCACCACGTACGTTCATAAATCAAAATCCGGTCGTACAATTCAATTGGAAACGGAATTTGGAAATTCAAATTTCAAAATATTAACTAATCTACTTGTCATTTGCAACGAGAAAGAAACTCAGACCACCGACTTCCTCTCTCTCTTTCTTTTTATATTCGAATTTATAAATGATTACGCACAAAATAAATGTAAAAATGAAGTGTAACCTCAAAGATGATTTCCGTGAAATTCATAATGACAACCTCTTTCGGAAATAAGTCGCCATGAATAAATCTGCCTCCAAAATTCCTACTCAAGCGCATAACCCCTTAAGCAAAGCTCAGGACATTGCGTATATTAGGTTAGGTCGAAGAAATCTGTCAAAAGCCGAAAGGTATTATACCGATTTTGGACTTCGCATCTTTAGTAAAACGAAGAAACAGATCCTATTCAATGGAAATAGCTCCAATTTTCCCTGTTGGTCTGTCGAAGAGTCCAACAGGGATTTTTTACTCGGTTTAGGATTATACATATCTTCTTACGAAGAATTTGAGGCTCTAAAAAAACTGGATGGAACTTATTTTCGCCCTTCCGGTCGATTTGGAAACTTGCCATGCATAACTTTGTTGGACCCTTCAGGTCTACCCGTAGATGCAGTTTTATCTGAATTGTCGAAAGCTCCGCATTATTTCCCTAAGAAAAGAGATTGGAATAGCTACGACTCGATAAAAAGAGCAAACCGCCCCCAATCAGCCGAATCCAATCCATCTGAGGTGATTCGTCTTGGACATGCTGTTTTTCTAAAACAAGAATTTTTAAAAAATGCGCAATGGTATTGCGATACCTTCGGGATGATTCCCTCCGATATCCAATTGTTACCTAAATCTAAAGAACCTGTTCTCGTTTTTTTGCGATGTAATCGCGGAAAAATTCTTACGGATCACCATACAATCGTTATAGGAGCCGGGGCTGACGATCGATTGGAGCACTGCGCATTCGAATTAAAGGATATAGACGATATTTCTCAAGGACGGCAGTGGCTTTTAAGCCGAGGTTGGAAGGCAGCTTGGGGTTTAGGTAGACATATTTTAGGAAGCCAAGTCTTCGACTACGAAAGAGATCCAACGGGCATGCTCGTAGAACATTATACTGATGGCGACAAATTCGACGATACCTACCCTGTCGGCTTTCATGAGATCAGCCTAGAAAGTTTATATCAATGGGGAGAAGATATGCCTAAGGATTTTCTAGATTCGAAACTTACCTTCCATATCTTAAAAGAGCTCATCAAAGGTTTACTTTCCGGCAGGGAAATTCGATTGGGCACTCTAATCGAAATGAAGGCAATGGCAAAAAAGCCGCCGAGACATTGGATTAAATATTAATACGAAGAGAATAGAGAATGGCTAAGAATTATATAAAATATGCAAAGGGAAAAGGTATTGATTGGGGACAGACCGACAATGGAACCGTTTATCCTCTTAATATCGGTGATTTGAGCACTAAAGAGTTTTTGGATTTCTTAAAGAAGAATCCAAAAAAACAATTTTCGACAAATTTTTCTATAAAGCAAGTCTCGATTCTTTCTCCAATCACGGCTCCTTGCCAGATCATCTGCCAAGGAGCCAATTATAAACAACATCTAATCGAATCGGGATTAGATCCGAATGATAAAAGCTATAATATGTTTTTTTCAAAATCTGACGCATCTCTTACCACTCCGGTAGGTGAGATAATCCGTCCTAACCACGTTAATCTTTTAGATTATGAAATTGAACTAGGATTAGTTTTTGGCAAAAACATCGATTCTAAAATTGAAGTGAACTCAAAAAATGTTTCGGAATATGTGTCTGCCTTCTTTATGGCGAACGATGTCTCCGCTAGAGATATTCAATTGCCTCAAATGCAATGGTATAAAGGAAAATCATATCGCACTTTTTTGCCCGCCGGCCCTGTCTTAGCCGTATTGGAACCGGGGGATTTTGACCTATTAGATTCCTTGGAACTCACCTTACTTGTGAACGACCAGATCAGGCAGCATGATACTGCGTCCAATCTGGTTTTTAAACCTGCGGAAAGTATTTCAGAATTATCTCAATTTTGCAATGTATCTCCAGGAGATATTCTTCTAACAGGAACCCCAGCGGGATGCGCACTTAGAGCGCCAGGAAAATTGATTCAAAAAATCGCTGGGCTTCTATCCGAAAAGAAAAAATGGAAGCTATTTGTCAATGGTCAGAGTAAAAGAACGCAATATCTTAAGCCTGGCGACATCGTAAAATCATCTATCCGTACTGCCGATCGAAGAATCGATTTAGGCGATCAAATTTTGGGAGTTGTTCAGGAATCTTAAGGTTTATAAAATATAATGAAATCATTCTATAAAGATAAAGTCGTTTGGATTACTGGCGCATCTTCAGGGATCGGAGAGGCCTTAATAAAAGAATTGGCAGGAACCGGTGCGAAGATTGTACTTTCTGCCCGACGGAAAGAAGAATTACAGCGAGTACAATCGGAGAATTATCTAAATGATTCCAATTCGTTGGTTCTTCCACTAGATCTAAACGATTACAAGAGCTTGGCAAAATTTCCGGAAAAAGTAATTCAAAAATTCGGACAAATCGATGTGTTAATCAATAACGGAGGAATCAGTCAACGTTCTCTAGCTCATGAAACAGGATTCAATACGTATGAAACATTAATGAATGTTAATTTTTACGGAAATATAGCTTTAACTCTTGCCGTTCTCCCGTTTCTTCGAGATAGAAAAAAAGGTTGGATAGTCTCAATTTCAAGTGTAGCAGGAAAATTCGGAGTACCTTATCGAACAGGCTACTCTGCGACTAAGGCGGCATTGACAGGATTTTATGAAGCACTAAGGGTCGAAAACCATTCGCTTGGAGTTAGGATTACATTGGTTTATCCAGGATTTGTGCAAACGCAGATTTCCCAGAATGCATTGAACGGCGACGGTAAAAAACACGGTAAGCCTAATATTCATTCCAAAGCTACTATTAAAGCTGATGAATGTGCACATAAAATTTTAAAAGCAATTAGTGACAAAAAATTGGAAGTGATAATTGCCGGACCGACGGAAAGGTTCGCAATATGGTTACATAAACATTTTCCTACACTTTTTGTAAGGTTCTTAATGAAAGCGAAGGTAACTTAAAATATTCTGGAAAAATACGCTTTTGCTTAATCATAAATACCTTGGATCGAGCATTTTCAAGTTCAAAAAAACTTATATAATCACTCTATCATCTGGAAAAGAATCAAAATTAAGTAAGACACAAATATGGAAAATACGTCTGATCGATTCTATTTATCGGCCAAAAAGAAAAAACCTCTACATCAAGCGGTGTCACTTACGAATGAGAATGCATAAATTTTATTAAATAACGATCCGTTTAAGAAGATATTTCTTCTATTCAGCCGGTTAATGGGTAACTGAAAATCTAACGTTGAACGTTGGGGGAATCTCCTTTTATAAATACTAAAAATTCGGTTCTTAAAAAGTCTAAATCTCGCAATTTTTAGAATATGTTTCAAAGTAAATTGTCCAAGATTAGATTTTTACTCCTTCCGTGAGTAAAAGTTAATTCGGTGCAAATATGCATATTCTTAGATTTGGAGCTCGAATTAAGTTTTTCATTTTTGGAAATTATTTATAATGTATCGTTTTTTTCAATTTACTTGTCCTATGATTTAGGAGTGCAGGAGTTTTTCGGTATATGGAAGATGAAAAAAGAAAGGTGGATAGAGCAAAAGTTGTACATGTACTAGAAATGAATGTTTTAGCCGTAACAGGAAAAGGTGCAATTAAAGGAAACGTGACTAGGCTACTATCATGAGTCTCTTGAATCCGGACATTAAAAATGAATCTAAATGCAGAATTTATTCGGATGATTCCACGAAGAGAATTCAATTCATTCGAAACATGCAAGCGAGGCCTTCTATTTCTATGGTGCGTATTGGACTCAAGCCCGCCGCATCCCTCGCGGGGAAAGGGGCAAATTTATTTTATCCTTATTCAGGATTAACGAAACTATAGCTCAAATATAAAATAATGCCTCACGTTCCAAGTTTCATTGAAATTGAAACTTCCTCATTCGCTATACCAGAAGTTTTGTCTGTTACTTTATCTTTTGCGAGGTTCAGGTTCCGAATCTTGCTTCGTTTTGTCTGTTGTGGAAGGAAGACTCAGAATTATTTAGGCAATGAAACGGTTATCCAATCGATGAACTTTGATTTCAGAAAGTCGTCGATCGGCCCCGAAAACTGATGATAGCCTAGAAATAGAATCCAATAAACCAAGGTGAACCCGAATAAAACTTTCGCGGTCGAGTTGGCTAAAAACGGCGATGCGGAATAAAACATTCTAAATACGGCAATCGGCCAAAAGAAAAGCAGGAAAAAATAGAAAGCCCTAGGAAGTCCGTAAAGCCAACTTAGAATTTCAGTGGGATACGATTTTGTTAAACGATCGTAAGATTCCTTTAATTCCGGAAAGAACTGAAAGAAATAAAATACGAAAACGAAAAAAGTCGCCACCTTCCAGATTACTTCTATGTCGTTCCGAATTAAAACTAAGGTTAGCCCGACAAACCAAAGCAAAAATAACGGGAACACGATCTGCTCTAAGAGGCCGGCGGAAGCTGTTTGAGCGAGAAAGGTCATTTCTGTCTCCGGATTTTCTTTATTTTGGGTAATTTTCCGGAAGCCCAATCCAAACATTGAAACAAACTTTCCGGATCGGCTAATCCTTTTCCGGCAATGTCAAAGGCGGTTCCGTGATCGGGAGAAACCCGAAGAAAATCCAATCCCAGAGTCATATTCACCCCGTACTTACCTTCCCACATTTTAAACGGTATCAATCCCTGATCATGATAACAAGAAAGAAACAACGAAAAACGACTCCGATTGTGTTCGGTAAACGCTGCATCGGCGGATATCGGCCCGACTACATTCAGTCCCGACTTTTTGAAGGAGGAAATCATAGGCTCTAAAATGGCTTTCTCCTCGTTTCCGATCTGTCCACCCTCCCCCGCATGAGGGTTCAGTCCTAAAAAGGCAATCTCTTTCCCCTTTTCTAAAGGAGCGGAACGGATGGCGGCGATTAAACTCGGTACATGTATTTTTTTCAAGTAGAAAGGAACCTTCATTAAAGGAACATGAGTGGTTAAGGTTAGTACGTTCAGTTCTCGTCCGGCCATCAACATATAGGTCTTTCGGTCGTACGAATCCGCAAGCGTCTCGGTATGACCCCGGAAACCTTTTACCCCCGAACGTAAAACCCATTCCTTACTCAAAGGCAAGGTAACTAAATTTCCGCCGAAACGTTTTTGTAATTTAATAGCTGCAAGTAGAGAAGAGTATGCCGCCTTTCCGGATTCGATAGAAGGCTTACCCACAGTTAGACGGGCTTCTTCCCCGGGAGTCAAAGACCCGGTATTCCATGTATAGAGCCCGGGTCGGGAAATTTCCGTGGGGTCTTCCACCACGATCCAGCCTTTCTTCGGGAATTTTGTCTGCGAACGAATAAGAAGAATCGAATCATCCTTGGATAAGGACTTCAATTTCGAGTAGGAGAGCTCCACGAGCTCAGGCCCGATCCCGCAGGGATCTCCTTCAGTAATAAGGATGCGGTTCAAGGCCCTTTAGAATCGGAAGATTACGCTTCCTTACCGGTTTGCTTTCCGAAAAGTTTTTCGAGGCTGAGAGAATCCTTAGAATACTCCAACTCGATTCTCTCTTTATTCGAATGCTTTAGGTCGCTGGAGATCATACAACGTCCTTCCAGAGTCACTCCGTTTTGGATGATTAATTCCGGAGTCCGGATATCGCCCAGAATCAAACTTGTAGGAAGAAGCATGACCCGATTTCGAGCCGTGATATTCCCGATTACGATACCTTCTACGATGACACTCGCCGCAGTAATATTCGTTTTTACCTTACCGGAAACACCGATATACAACTGTTCCGCTTGGAGAGACTTACCTTCGAACTTTCCATCGATCTTCAAGGATCCGTTAATGAAGAATTTCCCGCTAAAGTAGGAATTTTCGCCGATCGTGGAATTGGTGACTTCGGAAGAGTTCTTAACAAGTGCCATGAATTTTAAATCCTATAGATTTCGAATCGGGTTATGTAATCCGGTGTATGCACAAAGTATAGCCCCTGCCGCTTCGGGAAAGGAATTTTTAGAGACACCGGGGGGTTTTTTCTCGATGGAAAAAACTTCCCGACCGAGCTAATTGGGTAAGTCGACGAGGGCCTTCGGTATCAATGCTTTAGATTCGGCACATTGATCCGATCCAAGACCTCGGCCGTAAAGTCGCGGAATTCTTCCACAGCTTTCGGAATGGGGAGACCTTCCAATTCCGTGGCTTTTTCAAAGCGTGAATTAAACGTGATTTTATCCTCGACGTTCATGATGATTCCGCCGCCCGCCTTGAGTCCGTCCAGGACTTTGTTCAGAAACTCGTTGAACTTTTGGAACATCTCGAAAGCTTCCGCAATGAAAATTCGAGTTTGTTTGTTCTTCATCCGACTGAGCTGCTCCCTGAATTCCTGTTTTTCTGCGGCTTGGTATTCTTCGATGGTTTCCGTCAAAACCTTGATATTTCTACGGATGTTTTCCATGTGCTTAACGACTCCGTCCTTTTCGTTCCCATGGGAAAAGTCGAAGCGAATATGCATTTCGTTCAGAATAGGCAGATATTCACGATCCAGTACGTTAATCCAAGTGCCGATCTGATTGACTTCTGAATCGTTCGAATTGGGGGAGATTTTCATGACCGGATATTTAGCCAAAATTCGGCCGGCAGCGTCGGGATTTTCTCGGAAGAGCCTGATTTGTTCGGCGGCAGTTTCCAAATTATCGGGAATTCCTTCCGGAGAAATTTCTCGCATGCGATTTCGGTATTTATCAAGGTCCCGGCTGACCCGATATCGCTGTTCGTCGTTCTTGGATAGTTTTAAAATTTTTTCCAGCTGGTTGATCATCTTTTGATGACGCTGCAACTCTAGAATCTGCTCTTGCGTTATTGCCGCCATAATGGAATTTTTATTCTAGCCGATTTCGATTCCGAAAGCAAGAAGTTTACTCACTTAATTGGATCGCTTCTTGTATCGTTCCAATACGAGCCGTAGAAAGTCCGAATCCGGAAATTTATACACCAAGGATTCCAGCAGTTTTATTCCTTCTTCCCCTTCCCCGCTTTCCAAAAGCGCGATCGCTTTCAGATAAATCATTTCGGGAGAATATTGGAAGCGCCCGGTGCGAGCTAATCGTTCACGGAATGCGTCGAATTTTCTTTCTTTGAATTCTTTTACGGCTACAGCGCGATGAATCAAATACGAATCGGGATAGGCCCTTTCTATGTCCACCAAGTCCGAGTCCAAGCGAGAAGCTGCCGTGGAATTCCAGAGAACCAAAAGTTCGAACGGCCTAAGGGTATGCACCAATCGCTTTTCCCTTAAAATTTCGTAACGTTCGAAAAGGCTCTCGTCTCCGCCGCCGAGAATCGATTCCCTCAGCGTGTCCGAGAGTTCTTCCCTGCCGTTTTTTTGCCTCTCCAATCGGAGCCATGATCTTTGCTCATCCTTGGATTTGAATTTCTTCAGAAGAAAGAAACGATCCCAAATCGAATGTCTCGTTTCATAGTCCCGAAGAAAATGGTCTTTTTCCTCGTCGTTCAACTCGCTCCAGCGACGAACAACGATCGCATCCAAAACTTTTACGTTACGTAAGCCGATCTGATTGAATCGAAAATAATGATATGCTAATCCGACCAGGGAAGGCTCTTTTCCCGAGACGGTTAGATCATATAGGAGAAATTTTTGTCGTTCATCCAAGCTCTCTTTTTTGTGAGAAAACGCCAATGTTTCCCTTATGCTTAGATCGCTCGGAATCGCGAGCTTTTCAGGAATGAAATCCAGAAATCCCAGAAAAAATAGTAAGATCCTGCCGTCGCGAGCTTCGGGAAGATCCTCCGGAAAAGAATTCAGTAATTTCTTGTATTCGTCCAAACGTTCTTCGCAGAGCAAGAATGCGGAACAAAGAGAGAAGAGTTCGCTATCCCAAACGACATGCCCCTCCAGTTCCTCCAAAAGCTCTTCGAAGAACAAACGTAGGAGTCTTTCCTCTCGTTCGGTAATTCCGTCTTCCCGAATCCAATCCGTTCTAGGAGAAAGGAACTTGAAATGACCGAACAAGTCGGAACGAAAGCAATCCAGCGGTTTTAAGTGAGTAAGAATACTACCGTTATAGTTTTCCAGTATCTTCGTTTTTAAGCGATAAACTTCCGACGGAGCGGAAACCTCGGGAGCAAGCTTCTTGCCGACCAATGCCTCCGAACTTTCCCTTTCTGGGCGACTCAGGGTGATCTCGGGCCATTCTGCTTGGGACGTTGAAACCTGCATGCCTGACTACCTTTTTGGAGTTGAACCTTTGTAAACGAGAGAAAGAGTGAAGAATCGCATGAAAAAGACGGTTCTCGTAACTCTACTATTTCTAGTTGTCGGCAGTCTTTTGGGGAACGACGACGTAAAATACCTGACCAAATCCTATAGTTTGGAAAAAATCAGGCGCATCTTTCGAGAGCGTCACCCGACCACGGAATCCGAAGTTTACGCGATGGTCCGCTTTCATGAAACCCACCCTGACGGAGATGGAAACGCAAAATATCGATATTTAGTTTCCTTACTAAAAGGCAAAATGGTCGCGGGCGTCGGTCGAGACGATCTTTTGGAAGTGATCGCGAATCCTCTCCCTTCTACAAGCGCCATAACTAAAGTCACATTCTGGAAATTGTATGAGGAGATGGCAAAACGAAAAACCCTCTCCTCCGGGGAATTAGTAACGTATCTCAAAAAATTTCCTCAAGCATACGATCCGATCTACAGGAACTCCATCTCCGAAATTCTAAAGATTCTCTACGAAACCAATCGATTCAAGGAAGCGAAAGAATACGCCGAGTCGTTTTCGGAGAAAGACCGACGGGAATATTTCGGAGCAATGGCAAATTACCGGTACGGTAAAGCACTCTATAAATTCGGCGAGGTTCAAAAAGGAGAGACGATTCTTTACGGATTGATGGAGGATGCGAACACTCCATCCTACACAAAAAAAGACATCTTCACGGATTTAAAAACATGGAAAGGGGATTCTTTCTACCGGTCTCTTCCGGTCGAAAAAGGAGTTCATTTTCTAACTTTTCTTTCCGCAGGAGATCGGAAATCGTATCTTTCCTCCCATTCCAATTTCGCTTCCGTGCAGTTCGAAAAACCGGAAAGCTTTAAAGCCGCTGCGAGAATCTTGGTTCAGTATCAACCGGAACGTATCCCGTCTTTCCTTTTCAGATACAAAGGATTTGCGCAATCCGGTTCCGATTTTACGGCGGCCATGTCCCGAGAACTCTCAAACCAAAGTCTGGGCGGTCCGGCTCTAAAAGTATTGGAAGACATTTCTCTCTCCTCCACCGACGAAGTCGAATATGCATTCGCCAGAGCTTATAAGAAATTAGGAAATCGGGATAAATATTTTTCGCGCCTTCTCGCTTCTCTAGAACGAAATCCTTATAATTTAACTCGTCAAGACGAACTGATCGATCTAATCACGGGAGACCAAACACATTTTTTAGAGGATTCTTACTGGAAGGAAGCGTTACGAAGAATTCCGAATCTTCCCGTAAAAGGCAGACTAGTCTATTGGTATCTACGAAATCTTAAAAACAAGGGCAAATCGGAGGATCTACGGGATTGGTTAAAATCTTATTATCGATCCATCCCCGGATCCTATTATACGAGAGTGATAAGAGAAGAGTTTTCCGACGAAATCTCTCGAATTTTACAGCCTGACAGTCCGTTACGAAACAAGGAAAGCTTGTTTGAATATCTGTCACTCACCGCAGGAGATCCTAAATTCGCGGGCAAAATCGTGGGACGGGATCTGGAATTCGCATATTTCCCGGAAGCATTCCAACTAGATATGCGAATCGACTCGGCCCACAGCAGAATTCGAGGCAACTATCTCCTTCAAAATGCCCGGGATTATTTGGAAATCGGGGAGATGGCCTACGCTACGGCCCTAGTCGACAAATATAAATCCCAAAATGGAATCGGAGACGATGAGCGAGATGAAATTTTAGCCGCGTTAGGAGAAGCCACCGGAAATCAGTATTTAACGGTTTTCCATATTCGTAATTTAATGAAGAAGCAACGAATTCCTGACGACGTGATTCTTCTACCATCCAAACTCGCTTCCAGAATTTACCCCCGACCTCATCGCGATTTAGTGACGAAATATTCCCAATCCTTCGGCATCGACGAAGATATAGTGTATGCCGTGATGAGACAGGAATCCTTTTTTAAGGAAAATGCGGTTTCCGTCTCCAACGCTCGCGGGCTGATGCAAATTATGGGCGCGACAGGAAAGGGACTTGCGCAGGGACTAGGATTAGGCCCTTATTCTCTCTTTGATCCGGAAATTTCCGTACAAATGGGCGCCAGGTTCCTGAAATATCTTTTATCCAGCAATGAAAACGACTTAAAGTGGGCCTCCATCGCCTATAACGGCGGCCCGGGTAATTTGAGAAAATGGAAACGGAACCATTATCGAGGAGACTTTAATCATTTCCTGGAGGAACTCCCCGTAAAAGAACCCCGTGATTATTGTAGAATCGTAACGTCCAACTATTACAATTATCAGACTCTAAGGCATTATAAGAACCGTTAAAACCTAGGTTTATCTTTCCTTTTTTTGGATTGTCTAGAATTTCCGATTCATAGGATAGTATTTACGGAAAGTTCCGAATCCGAAACGGTCTTAAAGTCGAGATGCCGGGTTCGTGACCGAAGATCTGCGTTCGCAGTTCCTCGGCTCCGCCGCATTCGACTGCCCTACATAATAGATATTTTACCCAGGAGAAACAAATGTCAAACACCGCAATCCTCAAAATCGATGGAAAGGAATATGAACTTCCCATTATTGTCGGGACTGAAAACGAGAAAGCGATCGATATTTCCAAACTTAGACAGCAGACCGGCTATATTACCCTGGATAACGGCTATCTGAACACCGGTGCCTGCACAAGCGCGGTCACTTTCCTGGATGGAGAACTCGGAATATTAAGATACCGTGGTATTCCGATCGAGCAGCTTGCGGAACAATCCACGTTTACCGAAGTGGCTTACTTACTCATATACGGCCATTTACCGAACGACGCGGACCTTCAAAAATGGAATCAGGAACTGACGATGCATACTCTGATTCACGAAGACCTAAAACGTCTTTATAACGGCTTTCCTAAAGACGGTCATCCGATGGCAATCATGTCGTCGATGATCGGATCCTTATCGACCTATTATCAGGATTCTTACGATCCGGAAAACCCTGAGCATCGTCATATTTCGATGATTCGTCTTTTGGCGAAATTTCCGACGATTGCGGCGTTCGCGTATAAGAAATCGCTAGGACAACCCACGATTCATCCTTTGAATCATCTGGATTATTGCGGAAATTTCTTGAACATGATGTTTTCGGTTCCGAGTGAAGAATATTATATCGATCCTGAAATCGTAAAGGCCCTGAATCTACTTTTAATCCTGCACGCCGATCACGAGCAGAACTGTTCGACTTCCACCGTCAGATTGGTGGGTTCTTCATTAGCGAATCTTTATGGAGCGATTTCCGCGGGGATCTGCGCACTCTGGGGACCTCGCCACGGAGGAGCCAATCAGGAAGTTTTAGAAATGCTCTTGGAAATTAAGGCCTCGGGACTGCCTGTTAAAAAAATCGTAGAGAAAGCGAAGGATAAAAACGACGCCTTCCGTCTTTCCGGTTTCGGCCACCGCGTTTATAAGAACTTCGATCCTAGGGCGAAGATCATTAAGAAAGCTTGTGATTCGGTACTGGCTCGTCTCGGAGTGAAAGATCCCCTGTTGGACATCGCGAAAGAATTGGAAGAAGCGGCTCTGAACGATCCTTATTTCGTCGAAAGAAAACTTTATCCTAACGTGGACTTTTACAGCGGGATCATTTACCGCGCTTTAGGAATTCCGGTGAATATGTTTACGGTTATGTTCGCTATGGGCCGCCTTCCCGGCTGGATCGCGCAATGGAAGGAAATGATCGAATCTCCGGACATGAAGATCGGTCGTCCTCGTCAAATTTACGTCGGCCCGACGGACACGGGTTATGATCAGGCAAAGAAAAAAGCCTAATTTGTTCGAATCCTCTATCGACAAACTATGATCCGAAGGATCTCTCCGTTCCCGGGGAGATCCTTTTTGCTTATTCCGAAAGAAATATTTTCGATCAAACACTTCCCTTAACATTGTTTCACCAAGTGCGTCGTTATCAGCTCAATAAATCCTCCGAAGCAATTCTCCGTTCGGGGCATCCATGGATATTGACGGGAAATATTTCTTCCGCAGCTTCCGCATTCAAGGACGGCGATTGGCTACGATTAGTATCCGGAACAAACGAAGTCTTGGGATACGGTATTTACTCCGTTTCCGGACCGATCGGAATACGGATTCTACAGAGCGGTAAAGAATTCTCTTTAGAAACGCTTCGCAAAACTTTATTAAGCGCATTAGAAAAACGAAAACAGTTACGTTCCATTACGGATGCATATAGAATTTTACACGGAGAAAACGACAAGATCCCCGGAATCACCGTAGATAAATATGCAAACACCTGGGTTGTCCAGATTTATTCCCAAAGTTTGTACCGGCTTGCAAGATTAGTAGTTCGCTTATTGTATTCGGCATCGGATACCGTCAATGAACCTCGACCCGAAAGAATACTGTTGATTTCTCCCCATAGAACCGGAAACGCACCGTCGTCGGCACCGCGGTTTTTACGAGGAAGTTCCCACATTCCGTTCGAAGAGAAAATCAGGATGAAGGATCTCGAATTTAAGGTTAAGATCCCCGGCCAGAAAGGCGGTCTTTTTCTGGACGTTCGAAATTTGCGAATCGCCTTATTGGAAAAGAAAGAAATGGCCAAAGATAGAAAGTGCCTACATTTATTCTGTCATACCGGCCTGACCTCGCTTTGTATGCAGGCTTCGGGCGCTCAATCGATCGTTTCGGTCGACGGCTCCAGAGAATCACTGTTAGAATTTGCTTCGCAATTGATCGACGTTCCTCCTGCAAACGCTTTCGAGCGGAAAAATGTCAAGGTTTCAATCGGCATTCATGAACTTGTCAGAGCTGATCTTTTTAAAACCTGGGATTTCCTAGAACATAGAAAATTTGAACTCATCGTTTTGGACCCGCCGAATCTCGCACCGACGCAAGCCTCGATTCCATCCGCAAAAAAAGCATATAGAACGTTGATTGCAAAATCGCTAGAACATATAGAACCCGGCGGCGATCTTGTGCTTCTATCCTGTTCCGGACGGATTCCGGAACAGGAATTTGAAAAGATTGGCCGAGAAAGCCTAGCATCTCAAGGATGGAATTATAAGAATTTATTTCGACTGTCTCCTGAACCGGATCATCCGATTCGCGGGGAGTTCCCCGAAGGTAAATACTTTAAAGTTCATTTATATCTAAATGTTAATCGATTAAAGTCAGACACGAGTACCGAATGAAACGAGCAATATCCAGCGGAACCTATGAACTCTTAGATTCCGGTAATTTTAAGAAACTCGAACAAATTGGGCCGTACAAAATCATTCGTCCATCTCCCGTGAGCGCCTGGCCGCCGACTAAGATCGCTCTCTGGAAAGATGCCGATGGGGAGTACCATAGGAGTGATAAAGGAGGGGGAAATTGGAAATGGGCGGACCGGCCCGAAGACGAATTCTTTATCGAGATCGATGATTTGTCCGTGAAGATCCGATTCACTCCTTTCGGTCATCTCGGACTGTTTGCGGAACAGAGGGAAAACTGGAATAGGATTCGGAATTTTTCTTCGCAACTTTCCGGCAAAGGTGAGGTTTTAAATTTATTCGCCTATTCCGGTCTTTCGACTCTTTCCGTATTGGCCGGAGGAATGGACGCTTGCCACCTCGACGCTTCCAAAGGAATGGTCGAATGGGCTAAAGAGAACGCCGATGCATCCGGGTTAGCGGATAAGAAAGTTAGGTGGATGGTGGAAGACGTACTTAAATTTTTGGGACGCGAAATTCGCAGAAAGAAAAAGTATGCCGGATTCATTTTAGATCCTCCTACTTTCGGAAGAGGGGCCAGCGGTGAAGTTTTTAAAATCGAACGGGACCTTCCGGAAATGATGGACCTCCTCATGCAGCTTTGTGATTCCAAACCGGAGTTTGTAGTATTGACCTGTCATTCGGCCGGATTCAGTCCGCTTGCCTTACGAAGAATATTGGAAGGCAGAATTCGGAGCAAAGGAAATTATCTTACCGAAGAACTCTCCATACAAGAAACCACGGGACGCATTTATCCGGCCGGTTCCAATTGTATCTTCTACTCCGAGAGGTTGGAACTTTGACGGGAAAACGGTATTACCTCGAGATCACAAGCTTCTCAAATGAGAAGCTGAAATACATATCCGGCCTTAAGGAAAAAAAGAATCGGGAAAAAGCCGATGCATTCTTCATCGAAGGGTATCGGGAGATTTCTCGAGCATTGACCTCGGGTAAAATAAAATTCGAATATATACTTACCTGTCCCGAATGCTATTTGGGAGAAAACGAAGACGCTTTGGTGGAATCCGTCCAAGCGAAAACGATTATCGTTCCTAAACCGATTTTCGAAAAGATTTCGTATCGAGATCGGCCAGACGGTCTAATCGCAACCGCTTTCTTACCGGATTTTTCCCTCCCCGAAACGATCCCTCTAAACGGTTCCCCAATTTTAGTCGTCGAGGGAGTGGAGAAGCCCGGAAATTTAGGAACGATCCTCAGAACCGCCGAAGGTGCCGGCTTTAACACGATTTTTGTCGCGGATCCTAAGCTGGATTTATTGAACCCAAACGTGATCCGCTCTTCGACAGGTACCCTTTTTACTTTAAACGTTTATCAATCTCTCATTCAGAATCTGTATCCCGTATTAAAAAAAGAGGGGTATAAGATAACGGCAGTTACGCCGGAAGCGAAATCCGTCTATTGGGACTCCGACTTAAAAGGCAAGATAGCTCTCGTATTCGGGAGTGAACAATATGGATTAAGCGAATTCGCGAGATCAAAGAGCGATCTCTACATCTCGCTGCCGATGAAAGGTCATGCGGATAGTTTAAATCTCGCAATGTCGGCCGGAATCTTAATGTATGAAGTGTTGAGGCAAAACAAATAGAAATGGCCCAAGTCCGCCTTTTAGTCTATTTGAGCAGTCACGGTTTCGGGCATATAAGCCGGTCCCTTGAAGCGATTTCATTTTTACTCGCGAATAATAGCGGTTGGTCTGCAACTATCGTTTCTGAACGAGCCGAAGACTTTTCGTTCACTTTAAATAAAAACGAATCGTGGCTTCGATCCAAGGATAGAATTCAATTTCGGAAGTCGAAGACGGATGTCGGTATCGTTCAAAGAGATTCTCTCGGAATGGATTTGTATGCGACCGAAAAGGAGATCGAGCTATTTCGTTCTCAAAAAGAAAGCTGGATCGAAACGGAATACGCATTTTCCCAAAAAGACGGATACGATCTCGTCTGGTCGGATGCCGCGCCTCTTCCTTTTGCCGTTTCCTCTAAATTAAAAATCCCATCCTTCTTCTTGGGTAATTTCACCTGGGACTTCATTTATTCACACTATAAACGACCGATATTCTCACAGTATGCGGAAGAAATTCGTAACGAGTATGCGCTTTGCGACTTGGGGTTGATTTTACCTTTTTCCTGCCCGACAACTTCGCTTAATAATAAAAGAGAGATCGGATTATTGGGTCGAAAGCCGAATTTATCCAAAGAAGAAGCACGACGACAATTCGGTTTTGAGAAGGATGTCGAATATTATCTTTTCTCCTTTGGCGCCTATGGAATCGATCCTGAACGGTTTTCATGGCGAGATTGGAATCCCGCAAAAAAAAGAATCGTGATCAGCGGCACCGAGCTGAAAGGCCCTACCCCCAATTCCCTCGGAGTAGTTTCCGTTCCGCCTTGCCATTATCCGGATTTAATTACTGCCTGCGATTTTGTTTTAACGAAACCGGGATACGGAATCTTAAGTGAAGCGTTATTGGCAAATACTCGAATTTTGTACACCGATAGAGGCGATTTTCCCGAATACCAATTTTTAGTCGAAGCTTTGGAGAAGAATTTTTACTCTTCGTTTATCAGTCACGATGATTTATATAATTTCAGATGGGAAGAAGCGTCCGTAAACGCAGGTAATAAGCGACCTGAAAGCGACCCCCGTTTGCAAACGAATGGAGTCGCGGATATCGCAAGCGCGATCGAAGAGCTTCTATCGTGGCAATGAATCGGGAACCGAAAGTTCTACGAACTCTATATTTTAATTATATAAACGACTAGTTTAAAAATCCCGGATTAACGAAAGGTATCGGTTCGCGAATGTTGGAGCTCCCACAGAATTTGCCGTTCCAAAAAATGCTTGAAGGTTTTCCGAATCTGTGATAGATACGCGATCCAGCCTGCCGGGAACGCGGGGTACCACCGACCGGCCCCCCACCCACGACCGGTGGGGAATACAAATCCCTTAGCCGCCCAAACCGTTCCCCACCTAAAATAAGTGAAGGTTTTCAATTTCCAAGATTCTCAGTATTCCGGCGGGCTTGCCGAAGAGAGACCCTCATGCGATCTACCCTTCGGTTTTAATGAAACGATTGAACTATTTTGGAACAACCTTTACGAAATACTTTTTAGAATCTTCCCAACTCTTAAGAATCTCGTCCGATAATTCGGAGCCCGTAAGCTTCGTATGTTCCGTAATCAAGGCTTTGATTGCATCGTTATCTTCGTGTTCCAATTCAACGATCTTAACATATTCCTTATTTAGTAACGGCTCGAGCTCCCAACCTTTTTGGAAGAAGTAAGCTTTTCCTCCGGTCATACCGGCGCCCATATTTTTACCGACGGTTCCGAGGCAAACTACGGTTCCGCTAGTCATGTATTCCAAGAAGTGGTCTCCCGCTCCTCCGACAACCGCATCTGCACCGGAGTTTCTGACTCCGAAACGTTCCCCGGCACGACCTGAGCAAAATAGTTTTCCGGAAGTAGCGCCGTATAAACAGGTATTTCCGATGATCACGTTTTCGTATGCTTTCAGTTTAGAACGACGATGTTTGCGAATTGCGATCGTTCCTCCGCAAAGGCCTTTTCCTACGTAATCGTTCGCATCACCGTGCAACGTAATTTGAACGCCCTTCGCTAACCAGGCCCCCAAAGACTGTCCCGCAGTCCCTTCGAGAATCACTTCAAGTTTACCGGGAAGACCTTTTGAACCGTACTTCCGAGAAATGATTCCGGAAACCTTCGCTCCAACCGTACGATTCGTATTCCTGACGGAATAGGAAAGCGACATGGAGGTCTTTCCTTCGAGCGCCGGCTCGGCATCCTTAATGATTCTATCATCTAGAACTTCTCCGACAGGCTCTCTCCTTTCCAGACGATTTTTCTTCTTCGCCGAATCGTAGAGGAGAGGAAGGCGAACTAAAATCGGATTGAGGTCCAACGAATCCAAACGGTCCTGTTCATAACGAGTGATCTGCTTGAGGAGGTCCGTGCGGCCGACGATTTCGTCCATAGATCGAAAACCGAGTTTCGCTAGATATTCCCGAACTTCCATAGCAAGTAGAGTCATAAGGTTCGCTACTTGGTCGGGGGAACCTTTGTATTTAGCTCGGAATTTCGGATCTTGAGTCGCGATTCCGGTAGGACAATTATTCAAATGGCATTTGCGCGCCATGATGCAACCGAGCGCTACCAGGGAAGCGGTTCCGATTCCGTATTCCTCCGCTCCCAGACAAGCGGCGATGATCACGTCGCGACCGGAGACAATTCCCCCATCCGTGCGAAGAACGACTCTATCCCTAAGCCCATTCATTACAAGAACTTGATGTGCTTCGGAAAGTCCCAATTCCCATGGAGACCCCGCGTGCTTGATCGAAGTCAATGATGCGGCTCCGGTTCCGCCGACATGTCCTGAAATCAAAATGATGTCAGCATTGGCTTTAGCGACTCCCGCAGCGATCGTTCCCACTCCCGCTTCCGAAACAAGTTTAACTGAAACTTGAGCCTTATGATTGGCTTGCTTTAAATCGTAAATCAACTGCGACAAATCCTCGATGGAATAAATATCGTGGTGAGGAGGAGGAGAAATCAAATCGATGCCTGCCGGCGTATGACGGTTGGTCGCAATTTCCTCGTTATTTTTCTTTCCGGGAAGCTGTCCGCCTTCTCCAGGCTTTGCCCCTTGGGCGATTTTGATCTCTAACTCTTGGGCGGAGTTCAAGTATTCGGAAGTCACTCCGAAACGTCCCGAAGCGACCTGCTTGATGGAAGAATTCGCAAGGTCTCCTTTGGAATCTACGACGTATCTTGAAGGATGTTCGCCGCCCTCACCTGAGGAAGACTTCGATCCCAAGCGATTCATCGCGACCGCTAGATCGGTATGCGCCTCGATAGATAGCGCTCCATGACTCATTCCCGGAGTTAAAAAACGTTTTTGAATTTCGGAAACCGTTTCAACTTCGTCGATAGGAATCTGTTTTCTTTCCACAAAGTCGAATAGATCGCGAATGTTGATAGGATCGCTTTCTCTAAGAATTTTGGAAGCTTCCAAGAATGCATCATAATCGTTATCAACGGCGGCTTTACGAATGAATTTAACGACTTTCGGAGACCATCTATGAGGCTGATCATCCTTTTCCGAAATGAAATCTTCTGGATTGATTTCTTTGTAGAAAGCCTGGTCGTGATTCCGCAGAATATTCTGCTCGATACCGCCGATTCCGATTCCTGAAATTCTCGAATAAGTGCCCGGAAAGTATTTCGAAATCAAAGTCCTAGAAAGACCGATGGCCTCGAATACTTGTCCGCCTACGTAAGAAGACATGATGGAAATTCCCATTTTAGACATGACTTTCAAAAGACCGTCATCCACACCGGCCCTGTAGTTCTTGCAAAGTTCGGCTAGAGAAGGACGCTTTCCGTCCTCGGAATCGAATTCTCCTCTTTCCCAAATATCGAAAAGAGTATCCCAAATTAAGTAACTATTGACTCCAGAAGCGCCGTAACCCAGAAGAACAGCTACATTATGAATTTCGAATGCTGATCCCGTTTCCACAAGTATACTCATAGTGGACCGTTTCTTGTTTCTGATTAGATGATTATGAACGGCAGCAACCGCCAATTCCATCGGGATCGGAGCACGCTCCTTATTCAATTTTTTATCCGAAAGAATCAGGATATTCACGCCTTCGTTCGCGGCCTTTACGGCGTTTGCGAGAAGATTATCCAAAGATCTTTCTAGATAATTGGAATCCGCACCCGCTTCGTGATGGGCCTCGAATGTCGCATCCAGAGTAACGATCTTGTATTGTTTTCCGTCTTTTTCCCGAATTCTTTGCAACCCTAGATTTGTCAGATACGGATGTGAGAGAACCAGACAGTTTTGAGGTTTCTCGTTCCCGAACAAATTCATCTTTTTGATTAAACGAGTGTAAAGAGAAGTAACTCCTTTCTCCCGCAGATAATCGATCGGAGGATTCGTAACCTGAGCGAATCTCTGACGGAAATAAGTGTACAATCCGATCCGAGAAAGCATCAAAATGGAAAGAGGAGTATCGTCTCCCATCGAGCCGATGGCTTCTTTGCCGCTGAGGGCCTGAGGACGAATGACGACTTTCTGTTTGTATGGAGAGTATGCGAACAGGATTTGTCTTCTTCGTAGATCGTCTCCCTTATATGTAACCGCGCTCGCGATCGAATCGTCGATGTTCTGGTCCAGATACTCTACGTTTTCTTTGGACCACTCGCGATAATCGTATTTTTTTTCGAAGAGTGCGTTGATATCGTCGTTAAAATATACTTTGCCTTCTTTCAGGTTAACGGCAAGCATCTCGCCCGGACCGAGGCGTCCTTTTCTCGTGATGGTATCCTCGTCGATTTGCACGAGTCCTACTTCCGAGCCCATGACTACGAGACCGTCTTCGGTCGTAACGTAGCGTGCCGGCCGTAATCCGTTCCGGTCTAACCCGCCACCGACCCAATCCCCTTCGGCAAAAGCCAAAGCAGCCGGACCGTCCCAAGGCTCCGTTAAAGTATTATTATATTCGTAAAAAGATTTTAACGCTTCGGACATCTGGAAATTCTTACTCCAGGCATTCGGGATCAGCATTGCCTTTGCGTGAAGGACGTCCTTTCCGGAACGTACGATGGCCTCCATCGCATTATCGAGGCTTGCGGAATCGGACATATGTGGGCGGATGATCGGGTGGATCTCCTTCTGAGCCTCCCCCCATTTTTCGCACTCCAATTCCTCTTCCCTAGCGAGCATCCAAATTCTATTTCCGACAATCGTATTAATCTCTCCGTTATGGGCGAGAATCCGGAAAGGTTGAGCCAATGCCCAACTAGGAAAAGTATTCGTGGAATAACGCTGGTGAAAAATGCAATAAGGAGATTCCATTTCATCGCTTTTTAAATCTTCGTAAAACTGCGCTACTTGGTTTCCGTTAAAGAGTCCTTTAAAGACGATTCTCTCGGCGGAGAACGAGCAGATATAGAAGTCTTCGCTCATGGATAATTTCTGAGCGTCACGCATTACTTTTTTCTGAATTAAGAATAACTTAGTCTCGAAATCCTCGTTGGACATCCCATCCGGCTTACCGATCAATACTTGCTCGATCTGAGGACGGGAAGCATTCGCTTTCGGTCCGAGAACTTCCGGATTTACCGGAACATATCTCCAAGCGTAAAGCTTAAAGTTGAATTTCATCAAAGCGGATTCGATTAAGCTGCGACAAATATCTTGCTTGTCGATGTCTTCGCGAGGCAGGAACACCATTCCTACGCCGATAGAATCTTCGTCAGGACGACGGTGACCCATGTCTTCGATATACTTAGCGAACAATTTTTTCGGGATACGGAACATTACTCCCGCACCGTCGCCGGTTTTCATATCGGCGTCGACGGCTCCACGGTGAGTCAGGCATCCGACTGCCTTCAGACCCATAGAAACAATGCGGTGGCTGGATTCGCCTTTGTATGAAGCGACGAAACCTACTCCGCAGTTATCGTGCTCGAAGGATCTCTCATAGAGACCACTTTCCTCCAAGTACTTTTGGATCCGCAATTGTTCGTCAAGTTTTAACATTCGCGAGGTGTCCTTTCGGGTAGATATGAATTCGAGGCATTGCGCGGACTTCATATGTGGTAAGGGGACCCCCTACTTTTTTGCGCTCGAAGGCTGAATTTTCCGGCAAATTATCGATTCTAAGACCAGTAAATTGGCAGTTGCTTATATTGAAAACGATCTTTTTGGCGGAATTCCCCCTCGGAAAATTAGCGTAGTTCTTTCGCGAAACGGCTTTAGGAGATCCAAGTAGAACAACTTGACGCCCGGGGTTTTCTTAGAGAAACTTTTCCGAACTTTCAAGTTTCGACTTCTGCTACTGCTCTCGGAAGCCATAAAACTTTTACTGGGGGAAAAACACGATGAAGGCATTCAGAATCACAATACTAGGTTTAGTCGCTTTAGCTCTGGTGTTAATCGTAGTCGGCCTACTTTTACCCTCGAGCGGAAGCGTAAGCCGGAGCATCGTAATCAAAGCGCCGCCGGAAGAGATCTTCGCGTACGTTGCGAATTTCAAAAAAGGCTGGGGACAGTGGAGCGATTTTGACTATGAAGATCCCGAAATTAAATATTCGTATTCCGGTCCGGAGGAAGGTGTTGGTGCGAGTCGCACCTGGATTTCTAAGAAAATGGGAAACGGTTCTCAAAAAATCATCAAGGCCGACAAACGCTTAGGCGTCGAATTCGAACTCGCGATGCAAGATACGAATTTTTCCATAGTCGGAAAATTTTCCTTCGAACCTGAATCGAGCGGAACAAAAGTAACATGGACGGACTCTTGGGATTCAGGTTATCACCTCGGCTTCCGTTATATGGCATTGTTAATGGACAAAATGATGGGTCCAACTTTCGAACGTAGCCTCAGCGCTCTAAAGGAAAAAGCGGAATCGCAGGAACGCAAATAGATCGAGCTAAATTCGATTTTTTTAATTTTTCCGAATCGATAGAACCGGCGAAAAGAAAAGATCGGATAATATCTTTCTCTGACTGACGTCCGGAATTCGGGATAGAAGCTGATCCATCTTTGCCTTTAATTGGCCCATCTCCGGGTACTCGTCCATTACCCGTAGAATATGTGGCCAGGCTTTCTTGACAAGATCCGAAACCGCCGGACTCGCCGTCTTGGCCCGATTCCAGGAAGATTCAAGTTGGTTCCGAATCCTAAAAAAATCCCTTCCTAATTCCAAAACCTTCCGCAAGCGATGGTCCGACAGTCCGGTCCGACCGGTTAACTGCGAAATAATACCGTCCCAATCCACGACTTCGCCCTTTGATTCTTTCAGAAGAGATGATTGCAATTGGACCAACGCGTTTTCTTCCGAAGGTAAAGTACTTACCCAACGTTTGTATTCTTCCAATTGCCCCGCTTTTTGAAATGCTCGAACCTTACTGACCTGATCCATATATCTGGAAAACGCGATAACGACCGGCTGTTCGAGCGGAGTCGCAGGCATATCGTCGTCACTGTCGAATGCGAATCCCCCTTCGAATTTAAGATCGTCCACCTCGGAAAGAATTTCATTCGCATTGACTTGAATCGGAATATCGTCCTCTTCCAGCTCCTCTTTCTTCAAAACGATAGGAGTTCCTACAAAAAGGTCTCCGTATTTGGAAAGAATTTCCTGCAAGATCGGAGTTTCGGGCCCCCGCCGAACCGGAACCGGAGGAGCCTTCGTTACTGTAGCAGCAACCTTGGCCCCGTCTCGGATCGCTTCTGCAGAACCCGCCGACTCGACTTTTTTTCCGGTGGATCCGTCGATTAAATAGAGGATTTCTTCTTGCTGTTCGAACCGAAATCCTTTTGGAAGCAGAAATCCGAGACCTTCAATAATCTCGTCGGTGATCCGCCCGTATCTTTTTTTCTTGGGAGATTTGTCCACCGCGACTTCTTGCTCGATCAGTTTCGCCTTAACCTTATTCAATGCCCCTAAAAAATTCCGGTTCATATACGCGGAAAGATCTTGAGTACTGATTTCCAGAAATTGAGCGAATTGAGGAAGTTGATCGAAGAAATGATCCGTCTTTTGGACGTTATTTACGATATAAGATCGGATTTTATTTTTTAATGCTTCTTGCTCTTTTGGAGAAATTTTCTTTTGAGAAACAAGAGTTCCGAATAGTTGAATATGAGTGTGGAAGTAACTGAGGAACTCACCATAAGCGGTCAGAGCGTATTCCCCTTCCGCGTTCCTCTCAATGACCTTTCGAGTTTCCATAATCGGATTTGCGGTCAAGTTTTTCCCGTTCCGGGGCAAACTTCAAGACAATTAGGAAGCTCTGGATGGGTCTTTTTATCAAACAGTTTTGGAAATTTCTTCCTCGTTCAAAGACCCGCTTACGATACGATATCTCAGGAACGTGTTACAGGTCGCTTCGTCCGAATAACGGACCAAATCGTAATCCGGGCGAGGAGAACGAAAAAAGGAAGAATGGACCAATCGTTCTCCTACCTCTTTTCGAATATGAGAACGAGCTTCGTTTCTTCTTTTATAAATGGAAGGAACGACGATATCGTTCTTATATGAGAGAATATTATTCCTATAAATGGCAACGGTTAACCGTATTCGGTAAACCTTGTCGTCTTCGCTTTCCTTTTTATTTAGAAAATCCATTTTTGATAAAAGCAGGGTCCGGGCAAATGAACCTGGCCGCTATACAGAATATCGGCCCGCCTCCCCCCCGATCTCAAATTATGGAAAGAGAATTTTTTCCCTAAAATCCTACATGACAAGCGGCCTACCGGGGTCCAAATTGTTATTAAGAGATCGCCTAAGATGAATTTCCGATACAATCATTCCCCTTTTTCCTATAAACGTCGTCGTACCCGGGAAGTGAAAGTCGGAGACATAGGGGTCGGAGGCGATAACCCCGTTCGAATCCAATCCATGATTACCGCCGATACGCGAGATACGGAGAATTCGGTACGTCAGATATTGGAGTTGGAGGAAGCAGGCTGTGAAATCGTAAGATTGACGGTTCCGTCGCAGCCGGATGCGGATAATCTACCGAATATTAGAAAAGAATTAAAACGTACAGGGAGTAAAGTGCCTCTGGTCGCGGACATTCATTTTACTCCTAGCGTTGCGATGAAGTCCGTGGAATGGGTCGAAAAGGTTCGAGTTAATCCCGGAAATTTTGCGGACAAAAAAAAATTCGCAGTTCGAGATTATTCCGATTCGGAATACGATGAAGAGCTGGAACGAATAGCGGAAGTATTTTCTCCGTTGGTTTCCCGTTGTAAGGAGCTAGGAGTTTCCATGCGAATCGGAACCAATCATGGCTCCCTTTCCGACAGAATCATGAATCGCTACGGCGATACTCCGATGGGAATGGTGGAATCGGCGATCGAGTTTATCCGCATCGCAGAAGCGATCGGTTATAAGGATATCATCGTAAGCATGAAGGCTTCGAATCCCCAGGTGATGATCCAGGCTTATCGACTTCTCTGCAGCAGGTTTTTGGAATTGCAAATGGATTATCCCCTCCACCTAGGAGTGACCGAAGCGGGAGACGGGAAAGACGGCAGAATTAAGTCCGCAATCGGAATTGGATCCCTATTGGAAGATGGACTCGGAGATACGATTCGAGTTTCCCTAACCGAAGACCCGATCCACGAAATTCCCGTGGCCCGTTATCTTGCGGAAACGTACAATACGAAAATATTTCCGGAAGCAAGCGGCATTTCCTATTCGGAATTTAGAAACCCTTATACATACCAACGGTTCTATAGTAAACCGATTCGAGTTTCGAGCGCAGAAATCGGCGAGAGTCATCCGGTTCGTATCGAATCCGTTTTGAATTTTTCCTCTCCGGGAGAATTTTCGAATACTCTTACTTCGCTTAAAAATTTCGCAAGAAATAGATCTTTGGAAGTGGAATTCGTTTCGGTTCCGTTTCCTTCCGATTCGAATCGAAGGGAAGAACTCCTCGAAATTTCCAAATCGTCCGCCCTTCCGATAGGAGTCATTCTGGAGCAACACGAATTATTATTCGCGAATGATTTAGAGGATTTAAAACCGTTTCCTAAAATCACGATCGATCCATTCTATCATTTTCAGAATATCGACGCTCTAACGGATTTTCTGAAGCTAAGGGAAGGTCGCGGGTTAACCGAACTCTCCGTTCAATCCTATCAGATCGAAAGCCTGAACGGGCTCCCGGAAGTATTTAAAGAAAACGGAATAGAATCCATCGCTTTCTCTCTTCGGACGCCTCATATCCTTCACGATTATCGGAAGCTGGCAAGAATCCTGAGCGACTCAGACTATCCGATCGTCCTCGCCGGAGAATTTGAAAGTCTCGACGCGGCATTATTCGAGTCTTCCATCGGCATCGGCGGCTTGCTGGTTGACGGAATCGGTGATCTGCTGAGAATTCGAATCGCAGATTCGGATCCGGAATCGGTGCTGCAACTCGGATTCGATCTTCTTCAGGCGACAAGACTCAGACTTACAAAAACTGAATATATTTCCTGCCCTTCTTGCGGTCGTACTCTATTCGATCTGCAGACGACCACGGCAAGAATCAAGGCTAGAACCGGACATCTCAAGGGCGTCAAAATCGCGGTGATGGGTTGCATCGTGAACGGTCCCGGAGAAATGGCGGATGCCGACTTCGGATACGTCGGTGCAGGACCGGGAAAAGTGCATTTGTACAAAGGAAAAGAAATCGTCTTAAAAAATGTTCCTTCGGAAGAAGCCGACGAAAAACTCGTTCAACTCATTAAGGAATCCGGAATGTGGATCGAGCAGGAATCGGTCGAAACGATTTAATCCGCTCTGAATTCGAGGAAATATTAAGCGAATCCCTCGAATCTTTGACTTGAATTTGTAATCAAATCGGTTTCGATCTTAAATCTTCCTTCTTCGAAAAGTTCTTTTCGAACCTGAAGAGCCCTCCACAATCTGATTAACATGCGCCGATTTAAACCCCTTTTTGTAATTTTTGCGGTTACGATCGCTTTTAGTTCAATCTTTACTGCACCATCGTCCGTCGCACCGATTCGACCCAAATTGGTCGTCGTAATTTCCGTCGATCAACTTGCCGCCAACTTGATCGATCCGAAGTCTCTCAAAACGTGGGGAGGAGAATTTACTAGAGGTTTCAAAATACTCCAGGAAGAAGGCATTTATTTCACGAATTCCTATCACGCTCACGGTTTTACCGAAACGGGGCCGGGTCATTCCGTTATTCTTTCCGGCCGCTTCCCGACTCATACTAAGATTACTCAAAACAGTTGGACGGATCCCGAGAATGGCGAGGAAATTTATTGCGTTACCGATAAAGATACCGACATTTTAGAATCGAAGAAGAAAGGAACCGGGGCCAGCCCGAAACACTTCGATGGAACTACGATTGGCGATTGGCTTTTATCTCAGGTCCCGAATTCCAGAGTTTATACGTTTGCCGGTAAGGATAGAGCGGCCGTTTTGATGGGTGGCACAAAACCGTCCGGCGCATTTTGGTTTGACGAAGAGTCGTTTATCTTTACGACCTCCACGTTTTACGGAAAGGAATTACCCCAATGGTTGGAATCGTATAACAAAAAAGTTTTAAATCGATTCGCCGAAGATATCACTTGGAAACTACCGACTCATAGAAATTTTAATTCCGGGAAATATCAAGTTGGAACGTATTCCCTGAACACCGGAGCGAATAAAGCGATCTATAAGGCCGGAAGTCCACTCGATAAATCGACCTATCTCCGGTACCGTGCATCTCCGTTTTTCGACGACGCGGTTATCGAAGGAGCGATTCGCTTAATCGATGAGGAAAAATTAGGTCAGGGAGAAACGACGGATCTGATCGCAATCGGATTATCAGCCACCGATTACATCGGCCACGGATTCGGAAACCAAGGACCGGAAATGCGAGACCAACTTTTGCATCTGGACGAGATTATCGGTACGTTTATCGAAAAAATGCGAGTTTCGCATCCGGACGCCTGGATTATTCTTACTGCCGATCATGGAGCTCCCGATTTAACGGAGCGTCTTATGGAAGCTGGAAAGGATGCAAATCGAATCGATCCGGACGTCTGGAGACGCAAATTTGTAAAGGAAGTTGCGGCTCGTTTAGGAACCGGAGAAGCGGAATTATTCTGGAAGATTCGTGATCCTTCCCAAATTTATATCAGACCTAAATACAATTTGGATAAAGCCGGAGTTTCCAAGGAAAAGGTAATGGCTGCGTCTCTTGAAGTGCTCAAGACGATGCCGGGAGTTTTGACGGCTATTTCCGCTGACGAGCTCCAAAAATTAGATCCGCCTTCTAAAAATGATTCGGAGCAGTATTCGATTAAAGAACGCTTGAGACTCAGTTATGTTCCCGGTCGATCAGGAGATATCTTAGTCGCGTTCAAAGAATATACGGCAATCGGAGATACGGATAAATTCGAATACCTAGTACATCATGGAAGTCCTCACGATTACGATCGGAAAGTTCCGTTGATATTTTTAGGTCCTTGGACGGCAAAGAAAGTTTCGAAACCGACGAAGATCGTCGATCTTGCACCCACCCTCGCCAAATATTTAGGCTTAAAACAAGTCGGCAAAGTGGACGGACAAATACTGCCCTTGGAATGAATTCCGATAGTAAAGATATGCCATCGCGAGGCGTATCTTTACTATTACTTGGATCGGTGTTCTATAAGAATTCGTTTTACTTCTAAAAACGTAGGGATATGATTTTGAACGGAATGTTCCGATGGAACCAGCAATTCGGATTCAGCGCCGTCGATATGCGAGCTATCGTAAGAAACCACCGAATCGTTGATCCAATCCAAATCCCGCAATCTTGAGTTTCCGATAATCGAATGAAACTTCACTTGCGGTCTGGCATTTCCGGTGACTTTTATGAAAATACTCTGCGGAGAAAGACTATCGACTCCGTACGTTTCCGGAACGAAAGAGTCTTCGGTTTTTTCTAACGTTAAAAATCGAAATACCTTTCCCATGTTCGTAGCGACACCTTTAGGTAGAACGAACAATAATCTCGCCACCGCGCCTAAAAACCCCTCGGCCAATGTGGATCCCTTATGCGGAGTCGCGATAAAAATAACTCTCTTTACGAAAGGGACCGGATCATAGTCGAAAAATCGGATCATCTCCTTCTTCAGATCGTCGGGAAGCGAAACGAATTTTGACGAATCGACTTTTGCCGCCTGCATCCAATCTTCTTTTCTACTACGAGTCACCATCATTTTTGACAAAATTCCGCCCATGCTATGACCTACTAGAACCATTTTGTCAAAAGCTTTATGCTCTTTTTTAGGATCGTAAACTTTTCTTAAATCGTATAAAGTTTCTCTAAACTCGGCTCCCGACAACGATATCGGACTCCCGGTCGGATACCAATACACCCAAAATTGATATCGTTCCTTAATCTGCGGATCGGAAAGTAATTCGTTTATCATCGGGAACCAAATAAAAGGAGAAGAAGCCAGACCGTGAACGAATACGACAGGAATCTTATCCGATCGATACGGATAAACGAAATACAATCCTCTTCTTTCTCGTCCGGTTTCCCCGTCAAATGTCGCCCATAGACTATCGCTTTTTTGAGCGATCGAAAGCATATATGCCAGAGGGGTCGTCGTATCGCTTTCCATCGGAAGGTCCAATCCGGAAAACTTAATTCTGTCCCGATAAACCGGATCGTATAGATGTATGGTTGCCTTAAGGTCTAGATTCCGGTTTTCTAAATATGATTCTTCTAAACTTAAGAAAGCGGTTCCGGGATATGCCTGACCTACTCCGGCGATAAATTCGTATTTCCTACGCTCCGGAGACTCCAGTTCCGGATGCTTACGAACGAGTATCAAAGGCGCTCCGATTCCGTATTTACTGATATGGTTCGAAAATCCCGTGACTTTATAATCGGACGCGACTTCCACTTGAAGAAAACTTTTAGGAGTCCAGGCAGTTTCGACTTTCACGTTCACCATCGTGAGAGTTCCGCGTATTAAAGGCAGGTTCAAATCGGTCATGTTCGCCAATTTACGATTCCGTTTAGCGAAACGAACCAGTTGTTCCAAGGAGCGATTATAAGTTTCTAACGCGAATCTGAATTCAAGTGAATAAGGATCAGGCTCCGGAATGCCGTGAGAATCGAATAGATACGTATAAGAATAAACGAGCGCGGAAGCGAACATCCTGGCGAACATCGGATCCTCGGAATCCAAGGATGATCCGGAACGATAGCAGAGCTCGGCCAAATAATAGGATAAGTTTCTAGACTTGGTTGCGATAAGACGATTGTCCAAATCATAAATAACGACTCTTGGATATTCCCGATAACTTTCGAACAGGTCGTTGCTTTTCAGAAACCGAACAGTCAGTTCGCTTAATCCTTCGTAATTGACCGCGTTTAAGCGAACTAAATTCTCATGTTCGTATTTGGAGTAATTCTTAGTCGTGTATGTGGCGCAATCGAGGAGCAAAAATCCTATAAGAAGAATTAATCGTGGATAAAAATTAAAAATGAAAGAGAATCGCATTTCAATTCGCCCTTTTTCCGGATCGCTCGATCCGTCGAACGAAGAAACCATGATAGTCAGGTTTCCGAGTTTCCGTAAAGTCAGAGTTTGCCTTGCCGGGAAATCCCGGATCTATAAAAATTTTCTCAGTCGAGGGGAGCTAGTTCGGAAAGGCTTAAATCCGAAATCGTATGCGGATACCCTTCTCGATCATTATATAAAACGGAAACTTTGTCACCGTCGATTTCCAGGATTTCCACTTGGGCTCCGGTTAATACGATCACTCCCTTTAATAGGAAACTTCTCTTGGTCAACTTTACCTTATCTCCCGGCTTCATCCTTCTCCATATACACGCCTTTTCCTTCCTTTTTCATGGAAGAAAAAATGTGAATCTGCGCTTGGTCGACTCGAGTACCGATATCGTATACCGCGTCGGTAAAATCCGCTCCATCGATTTTGGCACCGGCAAGCTTGGCCCATCTCAAATCGGCCCCTCGAAAATTTGCACCTTTGAGATTCGCGGAGTTGAGGAAGGCTCCTCTCAGACGAGCGCCTTCGAAATTCGCGCCTTCGAAATTACAGTTGGTTAAAAATGCGTTATTTAAGTTAGCTCCGGAAAAATCCACTCCGTGGAAATCTTCCTTTTCCAAAATGATCGAAGATAGGTCTTCCTCTTTTAGAGTTCCGTTTTGCTTCAATAGATCTTTTGCTTTGGAAGCCGTGATCCTTCTTTCTTTCGGAACACCGGAACCGTTTTCAAAATCTTGGACGGCTTGTCGGAGTGCCGCTACTGCGGATTCGGGATAATTTTTACGTCGTTCCGGGAATTCGAAAAGCTTCTCTACGTCTTCCGGTGTGATCGATTTAAGTTCGTCGATTGATTTGCCTTTGGCAATTTCGGTCGCCATAGCCAAGGCTACGATACCGAAACCGCATCCGGTCGTAGTGTAACTTGCGTCCGAAACGACTCGATTTTCGTCGATTTTAAGATAGATTCTGTAGCCGTCTCCACAACCTACGTTTCGGTAATTGGAGACGACTGTTGCATCTTCCATTTCCCTATAGTTCAGTCTTTGGTCGTTGATTTCCTTGTATTTGTCAAAATCCATCGCCTTCATGAAACTACCTCCGGCAATAGCTTAGACTCGAAAAACGCCAAATCCGACATAGAAATCGGAAGCTTACTTCATCTTATATTTTTTCTTGAATTTGTCTACGCGACCAGCCGTATCCAGAACTTTGGATTTACCGGTAAAGTAAGGATGGCATGCAGAGCAAATCTCCACATGAATATCTCCCACCGTAGTACGAGTCTCGTAAACCGCTCCGCATGCGCAACGGATCTTAGCTTCTGCGTATTTTGGATGAATACCAGTTTTCATAATTTTTTCCAATCCTCCTACTACTTAGGCGTTCATGCTGGCCAAAAAGGCTTCATTTGTTTTTGATTGCCGCATTTTTTCTAGCAATAATTCCATGCTTTCCGTGATACTCATGGGAGAAAGTACTTTTCGGAGAACAAAGACCTTCTGAAGGATCTCCTTCGGCAAAAGCAGCTCCTCTTTCCGGGTTCCCGATTTGTTTATGTCAATTGCCGGAAAGATCCGTTTGTCCGAAAGTTTCCGGTCCAGATGGATTTCCATATTGCCGGTTCCTTTGAATTCTTCAAAAATCACTTCGTCCATTTTGGATCCGGTATCGACGAGCGCGGTCGCGATAATGGTGAGCGAACCGCCTTCTTCTATATTTCTGGCAGCGCCGAAGAATCGTTTCGGTTTATGAAGAGCATTAGAGTCCACGCCTCCCGAAAGAATTTTCCCGGAAGTCGGAATCACCTGGTTATAGGCTCGAGCCAATCGAGTGATCGAATCCAAAAGAATGACCACGTCTCTTCCATGTTCGACAAGACGCTTAGCCTTTTCGATTACCATCTCGGCGACCTGAACGTGACGCGTTGCAGGTTCGTCGAAGGTGGAACTCACCACTTCTCCCCGAACATTTCGGGCCATGTCGGTCACTTCTTCAGGACGTTCATCGATCAAAAGAACGATTAAGGTGACTTCCGGATGATTACGAGTGATCGCATTCGCAACGTTTTGCATCAAGATCGTTTTACCGGTCCTAGGAGGAGCGACAATCAAGGCCCTCTGACCTTTTCCGATCGGGCACATCAAATCGACGATGCGAGTATCTAATTGGGAAGGATCGTGCTCCATTCTCAATCTTTCGTTCGGATATAAAGGAGTTAGGTTATCAAAAAGCGCTCTTTTGCTAGCGATATCGGGAGTGTAACCGTTAACGGTTTCCACGCGGAGCATCGCAAAGAATCTTTCCGACTCCTTAGGAGGACGAATCTGACCTTCTACCGTATCGCCGGTTCGAAGGCCGAATAATTTGATTTGGGACGGAGACACATAAATATCGTCCGGACCCGGAACATAGTTATAATCCGGCGAACGAAGAAAGCCGTAACCGTCGGGAAGTCGCTCCATGACTCCGGCAGCATGAACTTGTCCGTCTCGCTCGGCCTGAGCTTGGAGAATGGCAAAAATCAGATTCTGCTTTTTGAGTCCCCCGGTATTTTCAACACCGAGATCCTTTGCGACTTCGATCAATTCGGAAATAGAGGTTTTCTTTAAAGCGACCAGATCAATCGGAGCGGGGCTAGGTCCGTCATATGCACCTCTCCGACGCTTTCTAGAACGGATCTCGGCAGTTTCGGGATCATCTTCCGGGAAACTTGGTTCGTCTTCGTGATAATCGTTTTGATTGTCTGTATTGAGTTTGGGCTTAGAGTCTCTTCTTGGGTTAGCCATCAGGATACCATTAGATTTTATAAAAGGTGTACGCTAATACGCCTTTCAGTGTTTATTTTTTATGATTAAGAGCGGGTTATTGAGGATCCGGAAAGATCGGTTTCTTAAGTCGCCCCGAAAACCCATTTATTCTCTGTGCGGGGATCGGCTCTGAGAAGGGAACGGAGGTCGGCTCTTACTTTGGACTATTTCGCGAATATATGCGGTGTCAATGAAATTATTTTCCCTTGGCCTTTTTTTTGGAAGATGTTTTCTTTTTTGGAACGGATTGCTTCTTCTTCGCTGCGATTTTGGGTTTCGTTTCTAAAGGAAGGGATTTGGGAGAAGTCTGGGGCTTCCTAGAAGGAACCGATTTGCCTGTTTTCTTTCTCGGAATCGGTTGATCCTTGTTCAATTTAAATCGAGCCCCCAAATCCAAAAACTTGATTCTGTTTTGTAAGGTCGTTCTTGGCACCCCAAGGTCTAAGGCCGCATGAGAAACGTTTTCTTGATTTCGCTTTAACGTATGGTATATGTAGCTTCCCTCTACTTCCTTTAACATCGTCTCTAGCGGAAGTTTTTGACCGAATGCTTCTGTCACCGACGGAAATTCCATGCCATCTTCGTCTTGGGAGTTAAGCTTGGCTCGAATAGGCGAGAAATGATACAGGTAACCCAAGGGTTTTCCTTTTTGCCGTAATACGGATACTCTTACCAAAGAGTCCAAATCTTGCACAAATGTTTGAACGGAAATCTTTCCCTCATCCAGACGTAGTTCGTGCGTCTTAAGATAGTTTCCCAGAAGATCCTTGGACATTTCCTTTAAGAGTTTCTCCGCGTAAAGAATGCTGTCTCGAAACCATTTCCGAGTAAGAATGTCTTTTTCAAAAGTCTCATTATAGAAAACCGCGTGTCCGTCCAAATCCGTCGCAAGCAAACCGTCCGGGAAATTTTGCAGGATTACTTCCATAAACCACTGGCTTTGCTTTGTCCGATCTTCTGCTTGTAATTCAGGGCTTTGCTGAGCGGGCTTTTCCGCTCCCTTTGCCACCCAAGAAGAACGACTCAGCTCGGCCATCAGACGAGGCTTATCCCAATCCTCCTTTCTTTCTCCGAATGAATTTAAAACGGGAATCGTTCTCTGTTTTTGAAAGTACCCGAGAAGGCTTTCCGGTATTTCGCGGATCAGGTATTCTTCCGGAATTCTGGTAAATTCGCGATCCGCTACGCTCAGGTCGGCTAGCTCCATGAGAATCGTTTCCTTAGGAAGAAGGCCTAGCAAACCGTCGCTTTCCTCCCAAACGGGAAGAAAGTTCGTCGGAGTGTATAAAAAATGTTTATAGAGACCTTCGATTCTCATTAGTAAGCGTAGCATCGGGAAAAAGAATTTCCCTGAAATGACTTCTATTCCCGATTTACCGGGAAAATTCTTCCCTTTTTTTTCTCGAAGAAAGGAGTTTTTTGTCGGTCAAAAAAAATTTTAGCGAAGTTAAGGAATACTACTTAACGATTAATCTTGCCAAGAGATCGCTCTCCGGCATTTTGAAATTCCTCCGGAACCGATAACTTGGAGGTTTTTAGACAGGAAAGCGAGTATTTTAAAGAACGTTTATACAGTACGAGTGCAAACAGGTAATTTCCGTCCCGATGAAACTTGTTTCCGGAAATCCATTCTTCTCTCGCCATACGAAAGTAATTATTGGCAAGCGCACTTTCTTTGGTAGTAAGAGGATGCCGATCCGGCGAGTCGATTTTAAGCAACTGCGTTTCTCTGACTGCATGTTGCAAAAGTTTGGAGGAGAAATTTTCCGCAAATTCCGACCATCGTTTTAATACTTCGGGTAGTTTTCTTTCGAGAGTCGCTAAAGCTTCCGATCGTTCCTGAGCGGTTCCGCCCCGAGTCATCGATTCAAGATCGGCCGAGTACGATTCTACGCGTTCTAAATCTTTTTCCAACTCGACCGAATGGAAAGATCGATTCATTTCCCTTAGTACTCGAACTTTGGAATCCGCGCTTTTTTTCCGCTCTCTAAACGTCAGCGATTGGGAAGAGTCCACCTGTTCCCATGCAAAAAGTCCAAGAGCAAATCCGCCAAAAATCACTATCCATTTCCATGATTTTCTTTTTCCTCGAAGGGCCAGAATTTCGGCTGGAGTCGGTAAATCCATCGGAGCGGACTATTTTCCCGTCGCCGCGGGTGTTGCTCCGTTACCGGACGGGACCGGAGGAAGCGCTTCCTTCCTATTCATATCATCCGAACGAATTTCTTCGTTGCTTTTTTCCAAGAAGGAGACTCGTCCGTTGGTTATAAAACTATAATTATCGTCGTGGGTTTCCAGCAAATCGATCGGATTGCTCTTCCCTTCTCCCGGAGGAACGATCTTTTGGCTGATTAACTCGTTATCGATATAATCGATTAATGTATTTCTAATTCGATCGTAATCGGATATATTTTCTTTTTCTGCAGCGTTTCTCATTTCATCTAGATTCACGAATTGATACTCGGCTTTATCGTCGTTCGGAGTCTTTGCGGAGATCATGGCCAAAATAGCGAAACGTTTTGCCCTGCGGGCAACTCTAATCCCGTCTCCGTGTAAAACGAGCTTCACTCTATATTGTTGCGGTGAAGAATTATAAGCAGTAGTGAAACTATCTTCGGAGGATTTTAAATCCCTAAAACCCAGCTTCAGTAAATGTTGCGCGATCTTATCATTAGAACGAATAATTAAAGGAGAGGCGGCCTCCAAGAGGATTCTAGCCGTACGAACGTAATTTTCATGTACGACTTGAAAAAGGTCCTTCATTTCGCCTTGGGCGGATTTAAGATTCTTATACGAAAGACTGTAGTTTCCTTGAAAGTACCACATATTGCCGTTGAAGTCCGCTTGATTCGCTTTTCGAAAAGAACGATAGTTATCAAACGTATTCAATTTTTTATAAAGTTCTTCTTCTCCGGCAGGAGCTGAACCGGCGGGTGTCTGGCCGCCTTGCGCGTTTTCCGCGGCGGTTGGTGCGTTGGGTTGCGGCTTGGCATTCTTTTCTTCAGTGAGCTGAGGAGTAAGGTTACTCGCGCAAATATTGATAAATTTCAAATTCAGCTTATTTTCGTCGATCAAGATAGCCAAATTGGTCTGATCCGGGGATACTCCCAGGATCCGATCCGACAATCCGCTAACGACTAAAGCCGTGAAGAGTATGACTAAGATTCTAAAACGATTCAGACCCATGGCGTTCTACCCTTCTACTATCGGTCAGAATGAAAAAATTTACTATTTTTTTTGGAATTCTCCAAAATGTATCTCGAGTCTTCCGGGTTTTCCCGGGGCACCCCGGCCTAAGGTAGCCCGCCAAATCGTAGGAAAAATTCCCCACCCTTCCTGGGTGGGGGCCGGAGCGAAGCGGCGGTACCCGCCCCTATTTCACATAATAGCGAGTATGGCAACTCTTTTAGACTTGCATCGACTTGTGGGAGCTCACACAGAGCCGGCCCATAAATTTTCGATTGCTAATAAGGTGAGCGCTCAGAGAGCCGAAATTCTCCGAATAGCCTCGACGACGTCCTCTTTCTTTCCGAATGCGGAAAGTCTGAAATAACCTTCTCCGGCAGGACCGAATCCGGAACCAGGCGTTCCAACGACTTGAGCCTTATCCAGTAATCGATCAAAGAAATCCCAAGAACTTAAACGATCAGGAGTTTTTAACCAGATATAAGGGGCGTTTATTCCGCCAAACACGTCATAACCGGCCTTTTGCAATCCTTCCCGAATCGACTTTGCGTTTGCCATATAATAGGCGATATTTTCGCGAATTTCTTTTTTTCCCTGGTCCGAGTAAATTGCCTCGGCGGCTTTTTGGGTCACGTAAGAAACGCCGTTGAACTTAGTCGTATGGCGGCGACTCCAAAGTGTGGCGATAGATATTTCTTGGCCGTCTTTTGTCTTACCTTTTAGCTCTTTCGGAATGACGATATATGCACAACGTAGACCGGTAAACCCTGCAGTCTTGGAAAAAGATCGGAACTCGATCGCGACTTCTTTGGCTCCTTCTATCTCGTAAATCGAACGGGGAATGGCCGGTTCTGAAATAAAGGCTTCGTACGCCGAATCGTAAAGAATGATACTCTGATTTTTTTTTGCGAAGTCGACCCATCCTTTTAAAGATTCCTTCGATGCGACGGTACCGGTAGGATTGTTCGGGAAACAAAGATAAATTAAATCGGGACGCTCTTTCGGAAATTCCGGTTGGAATCCATTCTCTTTCGTCGCAGGCATATAAATCAAATTTGCATAACGCCCATCCGGCCCCGCTTCCCCGGTACGGCCTGCCATCACGTTCGTATCCACGTAAACAGGGTACACAGGATCTCCTATCGCAATCTTCGCGTCCGAGGAAAAAATTTCTTGAATGTTTCCGCAATCGCATTTCGAGCCGTCCGAAACGAAAATTTCGCTTTCATCCAAGGTGACGCCTAACGGAGCATAATCGTGCTCGGCGATCGCTTTTAAGAGAAACGAATATCCTTGCTCCGGTCCGTACCCGTGAAACCCTTGCGAGGTTCCCATTTCTTGCGAGGATTTTACCAAGGCATCCACTACCGAGGGCGCTAACGGCAAAGTAACGTCTCCGATTCCTAAACGGATAATTTTTGCGTTAGGATTTTTCTCGGAATATGCCTTAACTCTGCGTCCGATCTCCGGAAACAGATATCCGGCTTTTAATTTCAAATAGTTCTCGTTGATATTCGCCATATTCTTTATTCGTTTTCCTCGTCATTATCGTCGATCGGCCTTCGTCCGGAAAAGCCCTCGTCATACCCGTGCTCGAAGAGAAGATCCTCTTCTCCCAGATGCCAGCAATAATATCCCTTTCCATTATCGAAATCGACCAGCCAAAGTCCTTTTACTTCGATCCCGAGTTCGCGAATTTTCTCGGCCCATTCGATTAACAGTTCTTCTAGTCGGCTCTCTTTCGCCTCCAGCTCGTTTTCCCTTAACATCTCTTCTTTGAGTTCTCGATGTAATTCATTAACGGAAGAATAAAATTCTTCCGTAATCGACCTAACGTAAGGTAGAATTTTACGGGCTTCTTCGTATGTCCAGATTTTCCGTTCCATTAAGAATTAAGCTGCGTTTGAGGGACTTTCATTCCGATCCGATTCGAATCAATTTCTCGGAGTAAAGTTCCGATCAGAACTTTACTCCGAGAGAAAGACAAAGCAGAGTCATTCTGCTCACGACTCCGTATTTTGCCTGGCGAAAATACGCGGCATTCGGCAGGTCGTCCACGTCCGTCGAAAGTTCGTTCACTCTAGGCAAGGGATGCAATATCGTCGTATCCTTCTTCGAGGCAAGAATGAGCTCCTTATTCACTTTAAAGGATTCCTTTAATCTCTCGAATTCCTTGTGATCGGGAAAGCGTTCCTCTTGGATTCGAGTGACGTAAGCGACGTCGCATTCCCAAACTTTTTTGATGTCCTCGCTTTCTTCGAAAGAAATCGGAAAACCTGAAAGCCCTTTTTTATAAGAATCCGGAAGCGCAAGTTCCGGCGGAGAGATAAGATATAAATGCACTTTATAATGGCGCAATAGATTGATAAGACTATGGATCGTGCGGCCGTATTTTAAATCCCCGATAAACGCGAGCACTAGCCCGTCCAATTTCCCTTTTTCGGAAATGATGGTATACAAATCCAGTAATGCCTGGGTCGGATGCTGTCCAGCTCCGTCGCCCGCATTAATCACAGGAATACTGACCGCGCCGGCGGCGATTCTCGAAGAACCTTCAACCGGATGTCGAATCACAGCGATATCCGCATATGCCTCGATCATTTTCATAGTATCGTATAGGGTTTCACCTTTCGATATGGAGGAGAATTGAAAGCCCACTGTGGATATGACTCTTCCCCCCAATCGCTCCATGGCGGCTTCGAATGATAATCGAGTCCGAGTGGAGGCCTCGAAGAAGAGCGAGGCTAAAAGTTTTCCTTCCAGAATACCGAAGGCTTTGCCGGCTTCCATTAAACGTTCCATTTCCCGAGTTTGCCTTACGAGGAAATCAAGGTCTTCTTTGGAGAATTGTTCCGTATCTAGAATATTCTTATGATCGTACGACATTCCGATGGACAGGATCGGACGAGGGGAATGGTACGCAAGAGATTTAGGTACGAAAAAAGATTCATTCCGCGGCAATTCGATTTAATAAACGAACATTTTTGGGCGACTCCTGCTTTCGCAGGACCGGGCAGCTACGGGTTCGCGGAGTCCCGCTCATCCGTCCGCTGAAATGCATTAGGACGAGCGCTTACTCTAGAACCCCGCGTCCGGACTTTGCCCTCCGCATCCCTGTCGCGAAAATTCAAGATCGATCGGTAAATCCGATTCGAAATTCTACTCTCCCCGTACATCCGAATTCCTAATGATGGATCTTCTTTTTTTTCGAAGCAAACCGATGAAAAACGGAAAGAGTGACAGGCACATAGAGTAAACTTCCTAACGTACCAAACCCAAGTCCCCAACCTAGAGCCAAAGTCATCGGAACTAGGACCGGATCGGTTCCACCCAAACCGTAGGCGGTTGGAAGAATTCCGGCAACCGTAGTAAGCGTAGTTAAAAGAATCGGGCGAAATCTCCTCCGGCTCGCTTCCAATAAAATTTCGTCCATAGAATCCTTAGATCCCTTTTGAATCGAATCGATACAGTCCACGAGTACGATGGAGGCGTTTACGAGAACACCTGCGAGTCCGATAATCCCGATCATGGCAAGGAAGCTGATCGACTTACCGGAAAGAGGAAACCCGAGTACGATTCCCATGATTCCTAACGGAATCGTACTCAGAATCAGGAAAGGTTTCCAAAAATTCTGCATCGTCAAAGCTAAAATCGCAAAAATTCCGAATAATGCCAGAAGGCCTGCTTTACCTAGAGATTCCATGGATCTTTGGGTATCCTTCTCTTCTCCTCCGAATGCGAGCGAGATTCCGGGATATTGACGCTCGACCAAAGGTTTAAAGACTTCTATAATTTTCGAATTCGCTTCGTGAGCCGTAATTTGATCGATTTTAATTTCGGCGTTCACCGTAATCGCCCTTTCAAATTCCCTATGAGATAGGAGTTCGGGAGAATCCACTAATTCCATTTTTGAGATCTTGGACAAATGGGTGATATTCCCGGCTTTATTCCGCAACGGAATATGCTTAATCTCATCCGGATTTTTTCTAAAATCCTTATCGTACATGACTCGAAGATAAATTTTAGTTCGCCCCTTTCTTACGGTTCCGGCTCGTTCTCCGTCGTACGCCGTTCGAAGCATGTTAGCCGCCGAGAAAGTGGAGACTCCGGTAAAACTCTCCAAATCTTCATCCAATCGAACCTGCATCTGTTTGCGGCCGTAACGATAATCGTCTCGAACGGAATGGACTCCCGGAATCGTCTTCAGAAATGTCTGCAATTCCGCGGAAACTTTCGTCAATTCTTTATAATCTTTTCCTAATATTGAAACGGTAATAGGAGCGCCGATCGGGGGAGCGGCTCCGAACTCCTCCATATAAACGTCCACTAAACTCGGAGTCTTACGAAAATCCGCTTCCAGGGAGGCAAGGATTTCTCCGGCTTTTCTTTTTCTCTCCGATTCTGGAGTCAGATAAACCAAAATCACTCCCAGATTCTCGCCGTATCTCGAAAGAGGATCCTCGGGATCGGTTTGTTGCACGCCGATTTTAATGGAATAGCTCACAAGCTCATCCGGCGGAATTCTTTTGATGATCGTTTCCATATATTTCATTTTTTCCCGAGTCTGATAAATTCGAAACGAGCTAGGAAACTCCGCTTTAACGGTAAAAATTTCGATGTCTTCTTTCGGGAAAAGAATGAACTTCATCTGACTTAGGGCCACGAAGGAAGCTACGATCAAAATCAAAATAATGACGAAGGAGGAGTATTTATGGCGCAGCGTAAAGGCTACGAAATCCGAAAAGCGTTCCTCCATTCTATGAAAAAAAGCGTCCAAAGTTTTTCTAAAACGGGTAGTCCGCTTTAATTGATCGGGAGTTTTTGCAAATACGCTGATCCGCGCGGGCAAAAATAAAAACGATTCGATAAGACTGGCAGTCAACGCGACGATCACGACGAGAGGAATTTGCCAAACGAACTTCCCCATGACACCGGACATGAAAAGCATCGGAAGGAATGCGGCGACCGTGGTAAGATACGATCCGAAAATGGGAACCAGCATCTCTAAAGTTCCTTTAACCGATGCGGTAAAGGAATCCATATTCTTTCCTAAATACGTGTAAATATTCTCCGAGATCACGATCGAGTTATCCACGAGCATTCCGAGTGCAATGATCAATCCCATCATGGAAATCATATTGAAGGATACGTCGAAGAAAGGAAGCACAGCAAAGGTCATCAACATGGAAATAGGAAGCGATAAAGAAGTAATCGTAGCCGTCCTGAAATCCAGAAAAAGAAACAAGATTCCGAAAACGATGCAAAATCCGATCAAGGCGTTATTGGAGACGATATCCAGACGCTTACTAGTCCGCTTTGCTTCGTCGCTTAACATCACCGTCTTAATTTCAGGCGGAGCCGTTTTTTCCAGTTCGGCCAAACGTTTTCGAACGTGATCGGCTACGTCTATCGCGTCGGCCCTCTCCTTTTTGACCACGGAAAGAATCAAACCTTGCTTTCCGTTCGCAATCGCAAGAAATCTTGGATATTCGAAAGTATCTTCCACTCGCGCAAGACTTCCCAATTGGACTTTGGAGAAAAAATCGTTGGTTCGAATTGGAATTTTATAAATATCCGAAGGGTCTCTAAATTCACCGTCGATCCTAAGGTCGAAGGCCGTCTCGGAATCCACGGATCCGGCCGGTAAATTCACGTTCCGATTTCGGATGGCGGTCGTAATATCGGAAAGATCCAATTGATAATGTTTCAATCGATTCGCGTTTACCAATATCTGCCATTCGCGATCCCGCTTTCCGAAGACATCCACGCGAGCCACTCCGGAAATTTTTTCGAGTTCTCTTTCCAAGAACTCGGCCGTCGTATGCAGCTCGATTTCGTCCTTCCCTCCGAAAACGGAAAATTCCAAGACGGGATACGAACTGGACTTTCTTTCTATGATTTTCGGTTTTTCGGTAACTTGGGGAGGAAATTCGGAAATCGCATTATCTACAGCGCGACGAATCTCGTCCAAAATTTTTTCCGGATCCTTTTCTTCCAGACTCACTCGAACATCTATATCCGAGGCGGAGTTTCTGGAAAAGGAACGAATTTCGTCAATCCCGTCTATTTCCTTGATTTTCTCTTCGATAGGATATGTGACTCGAAGCTCCACGTCGGCGGGAGAGGCTCCCGGAAATTTCGTCGTTATCACAAGTTGTTTCATATCCACGTTAGGAAACGTATCTCGGCGCAAACCTAATAACGATACGATTCCCGCTAGGAATACGAAGCTTGTTCCTAAATAAAAGAATAAGCGGTTCTTAATAAACGATTCTATGATTGTTCTCATTGATTCCTAAATCCAGGGGTCGGTTTAACAAACCTGGCAAAAATCATCGTGAGGTCAAGGGAGAGAAAAAAATCATTCATCACAAATCCAATAGATTCAACCGGCCATGAATCATGATTCCGATTTCTTTTTTGCCATCGGTTCTGTTTGTTGGAAGATAGTTAAGAATTAGTTGTACGACAGTCGGCCATTTCGTTCTAGACCAATGCCTAATCGAATGTCTTATTCGATTTCGGATAGTTCCTTGATTTTATTTTTCCGATTCGAATCGGAAATCTTTTCTTATCTTAAGCCCAATTGAAGAAATGAAAACGAAGAAATTTTTGAAAGAATGGAATCCTTCTTTTACAAAATCATATTTCTTAGAGCATTCCCTAATTTCGAATCCAAAGGAATCGAGAGCACGACGATCGTATTTAGATGTTCTCACTAAAAGATACTTAGGTATTCCTAGATCGATCGTTTAAAACCGAGCTTACTATTTAGAGGAATATAAACCGGTGTTCATTCGGTTGCGCTGGTCCAAAATGCTTGTTTAACGCTATCCTGCTTTGCCAGTTCTTCCACAAGACTGTCCAACTCCAATCCTTCGACCGAAGTGGAAACCAGAACCGCTTGGATCTGCACTAAGTCGTTCCCGAAAGGGCTGATAATGAGATCCCGAACCGGATAGTTAGCATTTTCCAAGGATTCTTCCAAGAATTGTAAAGCTTCCTTATGTTTATCCCGTATTGCAATTACGGTCACGGTCATCGTAGCTTCTACGAATCGAGTATCCAAAGGTTGTCGATTGATACGATTTGCGATCGGCCTTAGTAACGTATTGGTCGCAATTACGAAAGCGGAACCTAGAAATGCTTCCAATAGCAAATCCGCTCCCGCGCAAGCTCCGACGGCGGCGGAAGTCCAAAGAGTCGCTGCAGTATTCAAACCGCGCACGTTACCTTCGCCTCGCATGATTACTCCCGCTCCCAGAAAACCGATGCCCGAAACAACATAAGCCATGACATGAACGGCCGCGTCATGCCCGTGCAATCGATTTGCAGCGTCGACAAAAATTGCGGATCCTACCGACACGAGGACGTTCGTCCGCAGACCGGCCGTCCTTTGACGATACTGTCTTTCCAGCCCGATCAATCCGCCAAGAATAAAAGCTGCGCTTAAGCTTATGATCGTATCCAATAAAGAGATAATATTAATTTTATGAAATGCTTCCATGTTATTCTACTCTTTTCTCGGCTCGTCCATCAAGCCGCCCCATTGACTCCAGGCTTGTTGCCAAAAACCTCGATCCCAAACTTCTCCGCACGCTTCCATCTGCACGGGCAATCGATTCCACGGAACTCCCGGGAACCTGTGATGAATTCGATGATAATTAAAATGAAGAAAATATCCGCTCAATCGGAAAGGTAGATACAGATTGTACGCCGAGTTCTTATCGTCGATTTCTTTCCCGTAATGATAAGCGTTATCGAAAAAAGAAACGACGAATGCTCTAAGTAATAACGCGATACCAAGAATCCAACCTTGCTTCCCGAAAAGCCAAACGGAGGGCGCATATATCGCCGCCGTAAAAAATAAATCCTTCCTGATTTCGGCCAGAATTTCCGGCTTATAGACCCGATTGAAAAATGCTTTTTCGATCGGAAGCTTCGAGAGTTTCGTAGAAATCGGTTTTGTTAAAATGGTCGGTAAGGCTAAAAATAAACCCACTCCAACTTCGAAACAGTACGTGGCAAGAGTAATCCTAAAATAATAGCGAAGACTCTGTAGCCAACGAGGATGTATAGATGTCGGCTCAAAGAATTCGATCCTATCTCCGGGCTCCCGATTGTATTTATGATGCATCAAATGACCGGCTTTTAATACGGCAAACTGTGTTCCGAATAGAACCGAGAGACATCTTCCCCAAAATTGGTTCTGCGAGCGAGCGTTGGAAAAATTTCCATGAATACTTTCATGGATTAAATTCCAAAGTATGTAAGACAGCGGTCCAGTCGATATCGCAACAGACAAACCGACCCAAAACGCACCGGGAAATCGAGCCAATATGATCGGCAATGCATAATGAAAGCTTCCAAAAAATAGCAGGAATAGCCAAGCGAGCTTGATATTCAGCCCGGTAGGAAGATCTCTCGCAGGAATCGCCGAAGAAAAAGACATCTTGATTTCCTATTCTAATTTTCCAGTTTGGGATGCAATCGTTTCGACGGGAAAAAATTGCCTCCCGTTTTAAACACGATCGGTCCAAGTTAACGATATGATAAGAGCTATACAAGCTGTGATTTTTTCTCTTTTTCTTATTGGAAGTGCCGGGTGCTTTCCCTTAGATCCGGATCGCGTTTCTTCCCCTAGTTATAAAGACGGTCGATACCGAAACATTGCTCCAGACGAAGAACTCGTCGGGAAATCCTTCTTTTCCGTATTAAAATGGAAGCTGTTCGGTCCGCATGATCCGCCCGCAGTTAAGGGATTGAATGGCGAATTACCTTTGATATTAGAAAGATCCGCCGGGGACATGATCGCGGCCGAAGGACGGATCCGAGCCGTATGGTTAGGCCATTCCACGATATGGATTTCTATAACTCAAAAAGGAAAAACGATCAATATCTTGACCGATCCGATCTTCGAATCCCCGACTCCTGTTCTGGTCGATCGCTGGGTTCCTTTGCCGATTTCGAAAGAATCTCTTCCTCCTGTGGATTTCGCAATCGTCAGTCATGCCCATCGGGACCATTTGGATCGGGACAGCCTCCGGTTTTTACGCTCTAAAAATCCTAATTTAAAGATCCTACTTCCCTCCGGAATGAAGGCCTTTTCCGAAGATGAAAAGCTCGGCCTCGCGCAGGTCCAGGAAATCGGACAAGTAACACATCATGAATTCGTAAAGATAATGTTTCTTCCGGCATACCATTGGAGCCGCATGGGAGTCAACGATACGAACCAGTATTTTTGGGGAAGCTATGCCATAGAGGCAGGCGGTAAATTAATCTACTTTGCGGGAGATACGGGATATTCCATTCACTTTAAGGAAATTGCAAAGCTTTTAGGAAAACCAATCGATTTGGCATTTCTTCCCATCGGCGCATATAAACCCAGATGGTTTATGAAGCACGCACATATCGGTCCGGACGAGGCACTCACCGCTTCTCTAGACTTGGGCGCCAAATCGTTCGCACCCATTCATTGGGGAACCTTTCCTCTCGGAGACGATCTTCCGCAGGAGCCTGTATTGGATTTAAAAGGAAAACTTAATTTTCCCGAAATTCCTGACATAAAAGGATTAAATCCTTTATACACCGGTATATCTTGGGGAAATAAAAACGGAGTAAGAGTAGTTCCCTGGACAATCGGTAGCGGCATCGATTTAGAATAAACATCGGGAAAAAACATGGCGCCGTATTTCATTTTGTGAATTCTGGTATTTTCGCAACAAAGCCGAAGGTACCAAAAAAATGAAAAATAAGTTTTTCCAAGAAACAACCATAAACGGAAAGTTCGCTTATTATCTAGCGTTGATACTCATCCCGACGATCACTTTAACGTCGAACATTGAGTCAAAGGAGTCGGACAAAACGGAAGTCCCGTTCGCGACTGCCGAGGTGAAACAGGAACAGGATTCCCCCAAGCCTAAGACGAACTTGAGACGAGTCGATGAAAGAAAGGGCACCTGGACCTTCCAATGGGGTTATAATAGGACCGCTTTTTCTCAAAGCGATATCAATTTCAGAGGTCCCGGATACCATTTTACTTTAAAGAGCGTAGATGCCAGAGACAAACCCCAAAGTTTAGATTCCGCCTATGTCAATCCGACGTTATGGGAAACTCCTCAGTTCAATTTTAAGTTCGCATATTATATTACGGATCATTTTTTCATCTCCTTCGGAGAAGATCATATGAAATACGTAATGACTACCGGGCAGGCCGGAACGATTTCCGGTTATATCGACCCGTTAGCGATCGAACGGGCGCGATTCGCGACTTCTCCCGAATCCTCGGTATATCTATACGCCTTCCCGAATAATCTTAATCAGTTTGCCGGATACCACGGCGGCGGACAAACGGTGAATATCACGCCCGACTTTTTAAAGTTCGAGCATACCGACGGCTTGAACTTCTTCTTCATCGAACCCGGTTTTACGAATTCATTTTGGGTTTCGAAAGACGGAGAGCATGCTTTCAGTTTGGTAGGCTCTGCGGGAGGTGGACCTGTTATTTGTAGAAGCGACGTCCGGCTTTTCGGAGAAGGAAAGAATAATCACTTTCATTTGTCCGGATACGGAGTCACTGCGTACGTCGGAACCAGACTCGATCTGTTCAGGTCCTTCTTCATCGAATTCGGCGGAAGAGGCGGTTATATAGACTTAACAAATATTCTCACAACCGGAAGAAGCAAAGATAGAGCCACTCAAAACTTCGACTTTATGGAGATGATTGCTTCCGCCGGAACGACCTTTTAAAGAATCGAATCAATAGATGATATCCGGACTCCAGGGTTTTATTCGAAAATTAGAGGTGAACACCGTCCAATTGGACGTGCAAGGTGTGACCTATGAGATCACCATTTCGTTTAAAACCTATTTGGAGCTAAAGGATACTTATCTTGCGGGTAAAAAAGAGATTCTACTTCATATCCATCATTCGATTACCGAGCGTGGACAGCGTTTATTCGGTTTTCTGCATGAACGAGACAAGGAATTCTTTAAGGTAATGAAAGGATTACATGGAATCGGAGAAATGACCGCCTTAAAGGTCCTCTCCTTCTTCAGTCCTTGGGAATTGTATCGAATTGCTTCCTCCGGTCAGGCAAAGGATCTGGAAAAAATTCCAAAAGTCCGCGCCAAAACTTCGGAAAAGATTTTCTTCGAAGTGAAACAAAATATGAAAAAGCTAGAGTTATTTCTAGATGGCACACCGGCGGATCCGATCCCTTCGGATATACGCAGAGAAGAACTATCCTCTCCGGAAGATAGATTTAAAGAAACGGCAGTGCAAGCGTTAGTTCAGCTTGGCTTCGATGATAAATCGGCGCTTAAAGAAGTCGAAAAAGTCTTAAAAAAGCAAGAGTTTCAGGACACTGGCGAATTGGTTCGAGAAATTCTAAAGAATCTCTGAACGGATTGGGAAAAATTTCCTAAGCGGAAAATTGATTTCCGGATTCTATCCTTTCTTAGAGGCAAGAGAGATAATTCCTCTGGGAGGATCCTGACAATCCGACTGCGAGTGATCTTAGATATCCGAGTACTTAGAAAGGGTCAGAATCCCTGATTTCAAAAACTCTCTTGGGAGACTACGGCTAGATCGTAAAAATCCAAGATCCCACCCTCAATCGACTTAGACAAACCCGCTATTTATAGGATTAGGCGAATAGTATTAGAGCAATTTCTGTAATAACAGAATAAATTCTGTTATTACATCAAAAGAGCATTCCGTTTTTCCTGAATACCTCTCCTTTATTTTTCATGAAAAGTTAGACCTACGGACAAAAATAGCTTGCTTCAAATACTTCACATTTAAAGCATTAACACATGAACTAATTGTCCCGTTTATAGGAACGAGGCATAAATAAGGAGCAGAACAATGTTAGAAACTTTACTTTCCACGAATGAGGACCTGGCCCCTCTGATTCTTCGTATCACACTTGCCGCAGTGATCTTTCCTCACGGAGCTCAAAAGCTTTTAGGCTGGTTTGGTGGTTACGGCTTTAAAGGAACCTTTGGATATCTGACCCAACAAGCGGGCCTGCCTGCAATCGTTGCCACTCTCGTAATACTCGGAGAATCTCTCGGATCTGCGGCCGTTCTATTGGGTTTTCTAACTCGCTTTTCGGCGATAAGCATCGGAATCATTATGGTCGGAGCCGCCCTCACCCATAAGGGAAACGGTTTTTTTATGAACTGGTACGGAGCTCAAAAAGGGGAAGGATTTGAGTTCCATCTATTAGCGATTGGAATCGCGTTAACTCTCGGTTTCACCGGCGGAGGATTATATTCCATCGATCAGTTCATTCTCACCTTATTCTAAATTAAAAACCTGCTGCCTTTATAGGACCGAAATCTTTTGAGGGCAGCGGGATTTCTTCCAAATTAGATCCAATCCTCAATGTCCCCGAATACTTTTTTCTTCTTTCAAAAATTTCACCACCTATGTCTTTTCCAATTGCTAAGGAATTGGATTCAATGCGGTTTTTAGGAAAAAATCCCCACCCTTCCTGGGCGGGGGCCGGATCGGAGGTACCAGCGCCCTGCCGAAGAAACCCCGTATCACCAAATCGATTTTATCGCAACAATTTTAACTCGGCAGAATCTGTGGGAGCTCCCACATGTTTTCGAATACAAATTTTGCCAAACCGTTAGGACTATTCGCCAGTTTGAATAAACAGAGCCTCCATAGTTAGGAAATCGGAAACAATAGAACCGACTACGGGACTGTCTATGTCTCGGTTCCGTAAATTGTGTACGAAAGGAATGGACAGGAAATTCCGGCGTAAAATCCTTAGAAAAAGCGATTCGTATCCTTCTTAACCCCAATAAAAAGGCCAATTAATGAAAATTCATGAGTACCAGGCGAAAGAAATCCTGAGACGCCATAACGCGAAGGTTCCCTTCGGCGTAGTTATAGATCAAAAAACAGACGGAGCAAAAGCTTACGACGAAGTATCCGGAAAAACCGGAACTCCTGTCGTAGTCGTAAAAGCTCAGATCCATGCCGGCGGGCGCGGAAAAGGTGGCGGAGTCAAAGTGACTAAGACGAAAGACGACGCTCTCGCCGCCGTTGATAAAATTCTAGGCATGCAGCTCGTTACTCCCCAAACCGGGCACGAGGGAAAAAAAGTTCTAAAAGTTTATCTAGAGCAAGGAATCAATATCGCAAAAGAATATTATCTAAGTATTCTTTTGGACCGCTCCGTTCGGAAAACGATCATCATGGCTTCCACGGAAGGCGGAATGGAGATCGAAGAAGTCGCGGAAACTCATCCCGAAAAAATCCTAAAAATCGCATTAGATCCTGGAATCGGATTGCAGCCGAGCCAAGCTTCGCAACTCGCTTTCGACCTTGAATTGCCTGTCGAATCTCATAAATCCTTCAAAGCTTTACTTTCTTCCATTTACCAAGCTTATATCAAAGAAGACGCGTCTCTTTTGGAGATCAACCCGTTGATCTTAACCAAGGAAAACGAAATCGTCGCCGGAGATTGTAAAATGGACCTGGATGAAAATGCACTCTATCGTCATCCGGACAACGCGGCATTCCGTGATATTTCTGAAGAGGATCCTTTAGAAGTCAAAGCCAGCGAATACAATATTAATTACGTAAAATTGGATGGAAATATCGGCTGTATGGTTAACGGAGCCGGTCTCGCGATGGCTACCATGGACATCGTAAAATTAGCCGGAGCCGAGCCTGCAAACTTTTTGGACGTCGGCGGTGGAGCGAACGTGACCACGGTAACGAACGGATTTAAACTGATTTTAGGTGATCCGAACGTAAAAGGAATTTTCGTAAATATCTTTGGCGGAATCGTACGTTGCGATCGAGTCGCGACCGGTATCATTGAGGCGGCCAAAGCGGTGAATATCAATGTTCCTCTCGTAGTGCGATTGAAAGGGACCAACGCGGAAGAAGGAAAACGGATACTGAACGAATCCGGCCTGAATATCATCGCGGAAGAAGATCTGCGGACCGCAGCGAAAAAAGTGGCAGAAGCCATTAAATAAGAGATTAGGTATACTTAAACAAACATGGCAGTATTAGTAGATAGCAACACCCGAGTGGTAGTCCAAGGGATCACTGGAAAAGAAGGATCCTTTCATGCTCAACAAATGATCGAATACGGAACCAACGTAGTCGGCGGAGTCACTCCCGGAAAAGGCGGACAGAAAGCGGATCTGGTCGGTAAAGCGGTTCCGGTTTTTAATAGTCTAAAAGACGCGATTTTGAAGGAGGGAGCCAACGCTTCTATCATATTCGTCCCGCCTCCTTTTGCAGCGGATGCAATCCTAGAAGGAATCTTCAATGAAATTCCATTGGTGGTTTGTATCACCGAAGGAATCCCGACTCACGATATGCTCAAGGTATACAGTGCCCTTAGAAGCTCTAAAACGCGCTTGATCGGCCCGAACTGTCCCGGGATAATTTCTCCCAAATACCATGTAAAAATGGGTATTATGCCCGGATTTATTCACCAGGCAGGCTCGATCGGGATCGTTTCCCGTTCAGGAACCCTAACCTACGAGTCAGTCGCGCAGTTAAGTCAGCAGAATCTGGGACAATCCACGGTAATCGGTATCGGCGGAGACCCGGTTCCGGGCATGAACCATACTGAAGCGGTCAAACTCTTAAACGAAGATTCTGAAACGAAAGGGATTGTCATGATCGGTGAGATCGGCGGGACTTCCGAAGAAGAAGCTGCCGAATACATTAAACACAATGTAAAAAAACCGGTCGTAGGTTTTATTGCAGGACAAACCGCACCTCCGGGTAAGAGAATGGGCCATGCGGGCGCCATCATCAGCGGCGGAATGGGAACTGCTTCCTCAAAAATGAAAGCGATGAGCGAAGCGGGTATCCACGTCTGTCAATCCATCGCCGAAGTCGGCGAAAAAATGAAGAAGGCGATCGGCTAAAACCGGTCTAATTTGGGGCACAAATAGGAGGTTACTATGAAAGACTACCAGGAACAATCAAAGCGATTTTCATACATTTCTGCTGTGAAAGCGTTTGCCTGGGGGGCCATCCTAGTTGTGTCCCAATTCGGCTTACTTGCCCAATCGGGCACGAAACAACTCAAATTAACGACTGAAGAAACCGTCAAGCGCGCTCTGGAGAGTAACTTTAACCTCCAGAATCTCCGATACCAATTGGTAAAATCGGATTCCGATTATTTAAAAGCCGAATCCAAATATTCCTGGAGAATCGTCGCCGACGGAACCTTCAACCAAACGATATTGCCGTTTAACCAGAACAACGTCTTTACCGGTAACAAAATCTCGGATGATACGATGAAAGGCGGGATCGAAAAAACGATTCGGGCTACGGGAACGTACTTTAAAATCGAAGCAGGAAATAGACGATTCGACTCGAACGCATTCGAAGATAAAAGCAACCCGTTCACTGCAAGTTTCTCGGGTTTAGGACTTCCGCCATTATATACCGGCTTTCTTCGCTTAACATTTAGCCAAGACCTTATGAAAAACGCATTCGGTTATCAAGGTCGAAACGAAGAGAAAATTTTAGAGAAGCAAACTCAGATTGCCAAGAACCAAGTCTCGCAACAAATTTCCCAAGCAATCGTGGACTCGCTTTTGGATTTCTGGGATTATTCGATCAAACTGCATTCTTTAAAAACGTATAGAAAACTTCAGGAAAACGTAAAAGACATCCGTAATCTTACGATGCGTAAGCAAGGTCTCGGTCTGTCCGAAGGTTTCGAAGTCAATCAATGGAATTCCCTACTCGCCCAAGCCGATAGTCAACTTGAGACGGCAATAGTTCAAAAGGACGAGTCCAAAAGAAAACTGACTCGCGAACTTAAATTGGATGATGGAACCGAACTTTCCGAAGAAACGGATTTGCTGGAAGAAATTCCCGAAAAGCCGGATTATACTAAGGATTTGGCGATCGCATACCAAAAGAGAGCGGATTACTTAAACGCAATTAAACAGAAAGAGATCGCCGAGGTTCTGCTAAAGAATGCGAAGAATAACCAGCTTCCTAGCTTGACTCTTTCCGGAACGGCCGCTTCGCAAGCGCAAACTCTCGCTTCTCCGCAAAAGAATTACAGCGACCCCGCAGACGGAGTGACCTCTTTCAAATACAAGGATTACCAAAGTAAATTAGCGTTTTCTTATCCTTTATTCGATAAGGGCGTTTATGCAGGAAGGCGGGATTCTGAGATCGGAGTTCGTCAGGCAGTGCTCGCGGAACAGGACATTAAAAACCAAGTCCGGGACGATGTCAGAGGAAGAATCGATTCTCTAGAAGCAAGTTATAGAATATACAAAAATTCGATCGTTACGGAGCGCGAGACTCAGAGTTATTATAACGGAGTTCTGCGTAGCTTTCGACAAGGCCGAGCCGATGCGGTGGCTGTAAAGAACGCTTTAGATACCTTGGTTCAAGACCAGCTTAGTTTAACCCAAGCGAAAGTGAATTTTAATATCGATTTAATGCGCTATTATATCGCAAAGAATACGCTCTTAGAACGTTTCGATTTGAGTGTGGATAAACTGCTTCCAAACGTAGAATAAAGCGGGAGACTAAGTTCACTTTTGAAGCGTGGATTTTTCCTTTCTCTTTTCGGAATAGCGATCCTAATTTTGTGCGTCGTTCTGGCTTGGAAATTTTGGCCCAAACCTTCCGATACGATCTATGAAAATTTCAAAAAAGGGAAATGGGAAAAAGTCGTTAAATCAGTTCGTTTATTGACTGATCCTTCCCCGTACGATTTATTTTACGCTTCACAATCGTTAGTTTCTTTTAATGCGGAATTGAAAAAGTTAGAACCTTCCGAACAAGTTCAGGAGGCCTCTCGTTTTTCTTCCGCCTATAAAATTCCTTATATCGGAACGGGCAACGAAGTCACCTTTCCGGTTTTCGAGGATGTTTTCCTTTCCCAATTGTCTCCCGGCAGCTTTCTCCGTCAAAAGGCGATCGCCTATCGTTTAGAAACCGCTTCGGATTGGGAAGACGAGACGAGCTTTGTCAAATCTCTAAAGGAATTCTCCAAAAGCAATCCGATCGTACTTGGCCCGAAATATTCATTAGTACTTCGTAAAGCATTAAGAAGAGAAACGAGTCTTTCGGAGTCGGATAAAAAAAATCTGGAAGAAAGATTAGGTTTTTTGAGTACTCGAGAAGAGTCCTCGTTCTTCGGCGGAAAACTTAAAAATGTCGGAGAAAATACGAATCTTAGAACGGGTCCAGGAACCGAAAATCCGGGTCGAACCAGATTAAAAAAGGGAGTTTCCCTATTCGTCCTGGATAAGGATCCCCGTTCGGAAACGATAGGCGGGAAAAAAGGAAACTGGCTGCAAGTTTTCGTTCCGGAATTGCCGGCCGTAGGTTGGATCTTTTCTTCGTTTACCGAGGAGGATCCGTTTCCGACGGAGAAAGCCGAGTCGATGCTTGTCGGATTTTCGGACTCTGAGAAAAGCCAAGCCTGGGACTTCGCATTTTGGGAGCCCGAACAATCTCCCCCGGGATTTCACGGTGATTATATTAAAACCGAAAAGATTGCGTTAGACGGCGATTACGGAATCGTTCTTTATCGCTCTCAAAATGGAAAATATAGAGAAATTTGTAGATTAGTGGAAGAACCGTTTCGATCCTTGGAATTTTTAACTGCAAGTTTAAGCGGCGAGGATAGCGTTCCTCTGTTTAGATTATATTCGGGACAGCCGGGAAGCTGGAACCTAGCGTTTCAAATCGACCTTGATAGTGAAAGCGTCTCAATCAATAGGAACAAATATATTATCGGAAATGCTTCGAGCAAGCGCCGATTCCAACTCGCGATTTCACCGACTGAATCCGGAAGCAATGCACTTGCTTCCCTTCTAGTCGGAGAAAATATCGTATTACAAGGAATCCGACCGGAGGAAGAATTTTCACCCGGAGAGGAAACCAGATATAAGCTTTGTCTTCTCCAGCCGGAAAAGCGCTCGGATTCGAATTTGGCTGCATTCCGATTTAAATTTCAGCTCTAAGAGCAAAGATCGCAAAAGGAGAAAGAAAAACTAAATGCCTACTTACGAATATAGATGCAGAAACTGTGGTCAAACTTTCGAATTCTTTCAATCGATGAAAGACGAACCTTTAAAAGAATGTATCCTCTGCAAGAATGGCGAAGTGGATCGCCTAATTTCAAACGGTGGCGGAATCATATTTAAAGGCTCGGGATTTTACGTAACCGACAATAAGGCTCCCGGATCTTCTTCCGGCAACGGTTCACCTTCTTCCACTCCGTCCGACTCTTCATCCAAATAATCTTGGGACGTTTAGGAATCTTAGCGGGAGGAGGCAACCTTCCGGAAATCGGAATGAGAGAAGCATTGGCCGCAGGCGAAGATCCGCTTTTTCTTTCCATTGCCGAATCCGACTTTAAAACCGGAAATTATCCTGATCGAGTCATCCCGATTCATATCGCAAAAATAGGCGGGCTATTCAAATCCTGCAAAGCCAACAAGATCGACCGCCTCTTACTTTTAGGAAAAGTAAAAAAAGAGATCATTTTTAAGAGCTTAAATTTCGATTTAAAGGCGATCGCTCTCTTAGCGAGAATGGTCAACAAACACGATTACTCTATCTTTAAAACGATAGCCGAAGATTTCGAAAAAGAAGGAATAAAGATCCTTTCCCAGAAAACATATCTGCAATCGTTACTTTTGCCGGAAGGTCGGTACACCAAAAAGCCGTTGGACAAAAAGCAACTCGCGGATGTCGAATTCGGAATGGAATATGCCGAAAAAATCGCGAATCTGGATATTGGACAAACCGTCATCGTTTTGGATAAATCGGTGCTCGCAGTGGAGGCGGTGGAAGGAACGGACAAGGCAATTGAGCGAGGCGGATCGTTCGCAAAGAAAGATAAAGCCGTTGTTTGTAAGAGTTCCAAACCGAGTCAAGACGATAGATTCGACCTCCCCACAGTGGGCCTGGAAACCTTAAAAACGATGAAAGATAATAATTGCGGAACCCTCTCTCTTCGAGAAGGAGAAACCATCGTGGTCGATCCGACGGAATTTATTCGCCTTGCCGAAAAATTGAAAATACATATCTTGAGTATCGGCCGTGGTAACCTCTCGAAAATCAACCGTATCCAAAAAAGCATCTCAAAAGCATAAGAAAGGTCTCGAAAAGAACAAACATATCGTTCGAGAATGGACAGATAGTTCCTCGCCTGTGTTCCTCTTCTTGGCTGGAGAACATTCAGGCGATCTGCTCGGAGGGGAACTCATCAAGGAACTAAGAAAGTCTTATCCGGATTCGCCTTTCTTCGGTGTAGGCGGCCCCCGAATGATCGAAGAAGGCTTCGACTCCATTGAAAATATGGAAGAGTTATCGGTGATCGGCTTCACTGCCGTCTTATTCAAATATAAATTTCTGAAAGCGCTTATGGAAAAGCTGGTGGACGAAGCTATTGCGCGTTCATGCACGCACGCAGTATTAGTCGATTATCCGGGATTTAACTTACGGTTGGCCGAGCGGTTAAAAGCCCTCGGTATTAAAGTCATCTTCTACGTTTCTCCGCAACTATGGGCTTGGAAATTCGATCGAATCTTTACCATCAAAGAAAACGTGGATTTAATGCTGGTTCTCTTTCCTTTTGAAAAGGAGCTTTATGATAAATACGAGATCCGTAGCGTTTTTGTCGGCCATCCGATTGCCCAGCGGATAAAGGAAAAAATCAAGAAGGAGCTGCCGATTCCGAATACCGGGGAAGATCGTCCTCATTCTTCGTTTATCGTAACATTAATGCCGGGATCTCGAGGCGGAGAGATTCGGCGCATTTTAGGAACTCTGATACAGACTGCAAAACTTCTGCATTCCGATTTAGAAGCGGAAAAAAAACATGTCCGATTTCTTCTTCCTAACATCAATATTAAAGAAGAAGAATATATACAAAAATCCATCGAACATGCGCAGGCTCAGCTTCCGGGATTGAATATCGAATACTATTTCGATCGATCGTTGCGTGCCATCGAGGCTGCCGATTTGGTCCTTGTAGCATCGGGTACCGCCACGTTAGAAGTCGTATATTTTGAAAAGCCGATGATCATCCTGTATAAAGTCAGCTTTTTAACTTATGTAATCGCTTCCCGCTTTATTAGAACTCCGTTTATCGGGTTAGTTAATATTCTCTCGGGAAGAGAAACCGCGCGGGAATTGATTCAAGCCGAATGCACGCCGGAAATCGCCCGCGAAGAGGCCCTTGCGATCCTGAAGAATAAAAAATATAGAAACGCGATGATAGAAGAAATCTCTTCCGTAAAGCAATCTTTAGGAGAAGATCCTACTGCGCGAAATGCAGCAAAAGCGATCGTTCATTTTCTAAAAGAGAAACATTAAAAAATCCATAAAGATTCGTTAATGTTTCGAGATAGTATCACTCTAAAATACAGCCGTCTTTAGTTTCGCGAAACTTTGTAAAGAACGGAGTCGAAACTGCGGGAATAAACGAATCCGACGAAGTCGATTGGGAACTTCCAGTGATGGAATAACGCAAAGCGGAAGGCTCTACGTAAACTGCAGCTGTCGCATTAAAATTCCCCGACTTCCAGGAAAGGTTACGTAACGGCGGATTACCCGGGTCGCTGTAATCGAACTCCATTTCAAAATCCGGTTGAAGCGGCAAAGGAAAATTGGCCGCCCCCTTCCAGCGAAGACCGTTAAGCCGAACTTCCTGCAAGCTTAGATTGAAATGATCGTAAAAATCCAGGAAATTATTTCCAAAAAACCGAATGTTCCCTTTTCCCGTAACGGTTTCCGGAATTAAATCTTTTCCGCAAAATCGAAATGCCGGAACTTTCCAAGGGAGCTGAACGCCTTCGAAATCGAAATTGAAATACGGACTCTCGTTCCCGTACGTAAAATAGGAACTAATTTTCGCATCCGCAACTCCGGAAAGTTTTCCTTCCAGCCTGGATTGATATGGAATTAACTTAACATTAAGTGATAATTCCCCCATATTAGAAAGGCTTCTTTGCAAGCGAATCTGCTTCGAATGAACCTTTAAATTGCCGGTAGGAAATTCCAAAAAATATTTAAAGATAGGCGTTCGAACAAAGCGAATCTCCGGAATTAATTTTTCCATCCGAGTTCGGACGTCTTCCCGGACCATCTGTCTTAAACTTCGATACCAGGTTAAGTAATCTTCCAATACCAGCGACTCGGTATCCAGTTCGAGATTATACTCCCCTTGAAGAGGGTAATACGCTGAACCGTCCCCTTTCAGAGCCTTCTTAAATGCGGTTTTTCCGCTCGCTTTTGCCGTTAAGGGAAACCCGAATTGTGAACCTTTCAAACTAGCGCCGAATATTCCTGCGAGATTCCATTCGAATATTCCTTCGTCGATCTTAAGATCCAGATCCGCGTCCTTCCATCGGAAATTCCTAACGGCCAAGCTACTTTCGAATTTTAGCCAATCTCCGAAATTACCGGTTTCCTTGCCTTTCCAAAACAGTTTTACCCCGCCTCCGAACGATTCTAGCTGTCCGGTAAACGGTAGAAAATCCCTGAGACGATCTATATCGGCTACTTCCAATTTTAAATTCCAGGAACGTAGACCTTTATCGGTTCTGTCTCGTGCAAGTTCTAAAAAATCGTCTCCGTCGTAGATTCGATGGTATTCTTTGTACGTTAACTCCTGGGATGATCGCGCCCATTCGTGGTCCAGATTTACATTCTTCCAAAGCCAGGGTTCTTCGCGAAGAGGTAAATCCTGAAGAACCTCTCCGGTTACTCCCGAAAATTCCGTTTTACCGCTTACTTTTAGGATAGTTCCGTCAGTCTCAAGTAACGCTTTACCCGAAATCTTGCCACTCTGAGGAAAAAAAGGTGAAAATTCCGAATATAAACCTCCGATCGCACTTGCTCTAGCATTCCTAAAATCTAATGAAAGGGACATTCCTTTCGAACCGATATCCGTCGCGAACGTACCGTTAACGTAACGTAGGCCGGGCCAAGGAAAAACCGAATCAGAAATTCCGACGTTGATCTTCGATCCTTCTTTGCGAATCAGAAAATCCACTCCTCGAACTTCTTCCAAAAGCTTTTTTTCTCCCTTGGAAATCGACACTGTCGTATTCTCTAGTCGAATCTCTGGAATATTCACTTTATGAATATATCCGAGAATTTCACCGGAAATTTTATCTTCTAGATCCAGCGAAATTTGGGCGTCTCGAATCCGAATGGCGCGAACGGAAGGAGTTCCTTTCCAAAGTCCCCGTAAGACTAATTCGATTTTGTTTGCCTTAAAAATAAGATGTTGGGCTGCAAAGTCTTCGTCGCTGGAAATCTTTAGATCTTCGATAAAAACATGATTAGGAAATTCATATTCCACGACGCCTAGAGCTACGGCCCTCCCCAATTCTTCGTTTATAAAGTTGCGGGAAAGTTCTTTAACTGCACGCAGATCCAAGATACGACGAACAAAATACCACTCTGCGCCTTCTTTCGCTGCTGCTAAAAGTAGAAGAAAAATAATCGCGGATACTGAAATCCTCCGAAAAGATTTACGTTCCATCGTTCGTTTGGCCCGAATAAAAAATACTCGGGAGTATTTGTACGCGAAAAAGGGAACCCGAATCTTTACTTCGATCCGGTCCCTTACGATGAAAGAGTTTTTAGGAAGTGGAAAGGAAAGTCGAATTATCGCGGAAGGAGTTGCGCGATTTTTTCCGAGGTCTCCCGTAGTACGGCGCTCTCTGGAAATTTCTGCAATCCTTCTTCCAGAACCATCTGGCATCTTTTGTATTCCTTAATCCGATAGAAACTAACGACAACAGTTTCGTAATAGAACAAGTCTTTCTCAAAATTCTTATCCCGAGCTGCACGACCTAAAATTCCCAGAGCCTGGCCGTATTTTTCATCTTCGAAATACGCCTTTGCCCACATTTTTTTACGATTAGCCGATTCGAAGTCTCTATCAATATTATCGGATTTACGGAAGTGAACAATCGCATTACCATAATCGTTAATTCCCAAATATGCCGAACCGAGATAATGGTCCAGATGCAGAAGGTTTTTTCCTTCCTTGGAATTTTGGAGTTCTTTTAAGACAAGCGAAGCTTCTTTAAAGGATTCGATTTTCAGTAGAAGTTTTGATTTTTGGAGAAGAAGTTCCGACCTTTTTTTGTCTTCAGTGCTGGTCGTTTGCAGTTGGGCATCTATGATTTTTATCTCGGCTCTAACCTGGGACTCCAAGTTGGCTGAAACCGCCGTATCTCTCTGTGCCGTAGCGCAGGAAAAGAGGGTTAGGTTTCCAAGTATCAATATCGTGAGATATTTATTCATTTTCTCATCCCGTTTTCAATTTTTCAAGTTCTTGGAGAAAGTCATCCGTCTCCTGTTGCCTAGTTTCCTCGTTCGAAAGCCAATCTAGGGTGTCGGAGTCGATCTCTTTTAGGAACCGAGAAGGCTCCGAACTCAATTGCTCCCCAAATTTGCGGCGATTTGCGGCTCCTGTCAAGCATAAATGGGCTTTGGCTCGAGTCATCGCCACATACATCAGCCTGCGCTCCTCGTCAACGGCATTTTCTTCAGTAGCAATTCGACCGTTCGGGAGAATTCCTTCTTCCAAGCCTACCACATACACCGATTCGAATTCCAGTCCCTTGGATTGATGGATCGTTAGCAGCTGCACCCTGTTATCTTCTTTCTCATCGGTAGGGGCATCTTCCATAAGCATTGCAAGTCGGTTAATAAAGTCAAAAAGCGTCGGTTTCTCGCCTGATTCGTTATTTTCCTCAAAAAAGGCCAACATATTCACCAGTTCGGACATATTATAGATTCTTGCTTTTGCTACCTTCTCCTCCTTCTCCTCGAGAACGATTTCCTTTTCCAAACCCAAATCCGCGATTAACTCGCGCAAGGCGAAAAAGAGCCGAGGCGAGGAGGAAAATTTTTTCTTAGCCTTCTCTATTAAATTAACGAAGTTATAGATCTCGGAAGCGACTTTTCTATTCAAATCGGGAATAAAATCGGGAGACTCGCAAACCCGGAATAAGGTTTCGTATAACGACTCTTTATTATGTCCTGCCTTTTCATGCACGAGAGAAATCGAACCCGGGCCGATCCCGCGTTTAGGGTAGTTAATAATGCGCAATAACGAGGCATCATCTTTTTGGTTTGCAATCAAACGGATATAGGAAATTAAATCTCGAACCTCTTTTCTATCAAAAAAATTATAACCGCCGACCACTTTGTACGGCATGTCCCGAGTTCGAAAGGCTTCTTCGAAAGGACGAGATTGAAAATTGGTCCGGAATAGAATCGCGATCTGGCTTCCCTTTCGAGCTTCTTTGATGATTTCTTCCCGAATACTATCGGCTACCCATTCCGCTTCGTCTTTTTCGTCTATCCTTTCCACATATTTCACTTTTCTCGCACCTGGAACTTTAGAATAAAGTTCCTTCTCGCGCCGAGAAGAGTTATGACGAATCAAGGAATTTGCGGCGGACACGATAATATCGGTGGATCGATAATTCTCGAGAAGACGAATCACGGTGGCAGCGGGAAAATCCTTTTCGAAACCGAGAATAAGACTAACGTCGGAACCGCGAAATGCGTATATCGATTGATCGTCGTCTCCGACAACGCAGAGATCGTTCGAAGTTCCCATCAAGGCGCGCAGGAATTCATATTGGGTCCGATTCGTATCTTGAAATTCGTCGACCATAAAATACTGGAACTTTTTATGATACTCTTCCCGAACCTCTTCGAAATTGACAAGTAGCCTGAAGGGTAATAAGATTAAATCGTCAAAGTCGATGCAGTTTTGTTCCTTCAAAGAATCTTGATATTGTTGAAAGAGGGATGCCGCCGTTAAATCGCCTTCGTTAATCGAAGTACGAAGAAATTCCAGATATTCCGGTCCCGAGTTTTTGACGCGGGAAATCTTTCCGAGAATCTCGCTCACCTGCGCTCGCTTCGGTTCTATTTTTTGAGCGACGAGCATACCGGTGATCAATCCTTCCTGGTCCGCTTGGTTTAACAGAAGGAAAGGTTGTTTATAACCTAATTTTTCGATATGCTTTTTTAGAATTCCCAACCCCAGCGAATGGAACGTCGATAAAACGATTCCTTTCAATAAATTGCGAGGCACAAGCTTCCGCACGCGCTCTGCCATTTCTTTTGCGCTCTTATTCGTAAAGGATAGAGCAACGATTTTCGAAGCGGGAATATGATGGTCCTGGACCATATGAGAAATCCGATTCGATATCACCCTCGTCTTACCGGATCCTGCTCCGGCAAAAATGAGCAATGGGCCTTGGACGGTTTGTACCGCTTTTTCCTGTTCTGGGTTCAGCTTCATGGAATCATGGGACATAATTCCGAGTTTTCGCTTCTTGTCAACCTCGTACAGGCAAAGGTTTGCGAATCAGACGGGGGCCGAATATCTTGGAAGAAACGTCAATCCGATGCAAGAATTTCGACCAACCGATTACCGCCCCGACTCAAATCTCTGGAAACGAGGCGCCAAAAAACTTCTTTTTCATACCCCTATCTTCGATTTAGTCTCCTGTCATACGGAATCGCCGGATGGAAATGTCTCGAGAGATTTCTTCCATCTAATCTCGAAGGATTGGGTAAACGTAATCGCACTGACGAGCGAAGGAAAAATTCTACTAATCAATCAGTATAGGCATGGTTTAGATCGATATTCCCTGGAAATTCCTGGAGGAATCGCCGAGAAGGAAACTCTACTAGAATCTGCACAGGCCGAGTTGCGAGAGGAAACCGGATATATCTCCGACGAGTGGGAATATCTGGGAAAGGTCTCCGGAAATCCGGCCATTTTCGATAACTGGTGCCATACTTACATTGCTCGGAATGTAACTCCTCACGAAGGCGGGCAGGACTTGGATGAAAGCGAACAGATAGAGTTCTACGAGTATCCCTTGGAAGGAGTTCCTTCACTCATGGAACAAAACATACTTCATCACGGTATGATGGTCGCAGCGCTCGGAATGTTTTTCCTCAAATACCCATTAAAAAAATAAAACGGATCGTTTCATGAAAAAAAAATTCTTCACTAGAACTCCCTTTGAGTCTCTCCTCATTCCGGAATTTCGAAACTTCGTCCTCGCAAAATTTCTAATCACCACTTCCTTCATTCTTCAATCTACGATCGTGTTTTGGCAAATTTACAAAATCACCGGGGATGCGTTAAGTTTAGGCTTAATCGGATTGACCGAAGCGATCCCTTCCATCTTCATTTCTTTTTTTTCCGGTCTAGTGGTCGATAGTGTTCCTCGCAAGAAAGTGATCGTTTCCTCTCTCGCATTACTGACTCTATGTTCCATCCTTCTTTTTTCCTTCACGACTCCTTATTTTTCATGGGTGATATTGGGTTACGGAAGCCTCCCGATTTACTCGGTGATTTTTCTGTCCGGAATCGCGAGAGGATTCTTAAGCCCGAGCGTCGCAGCTTTCCAAACTCAACTCGTTCCGAAAGAAGTGTTCCCTAACGCGGCAACTTGGGGAGGAATCGCTTGGCAGGCATCCTCCGTACTCGGCCCTTTCTTAGGAGGACTATTGATCGGATTCAGCGGAATCGAATCCGCTTACTTTACCGATATGGCCTTGATGATTTTCGCCTTCGGCCTTTTACTATTCATTCCGTCCAAACCTCTGCCCGAAAGCGGTCCTAAGGAATCCATCTTAGTAAGTTTAGCTTCGGGATGGAAATTCGTATTTGGACATCAGGTTATCTTAGGAGCAATCTCTTTGGATCTGTTCGCCGTTCTTTTTGGAGGAGCCGTCGCACTACTGCCGGCTTTTGCGGAACAGATTCTTTCATTAGGACCGGAAGGATACGGAATATTAAGAATGTCTCCTGCGGCAGGAGCCGTTTTATGCGCGTTATTCATCGCCGCCAAGCCGCCTAAAAAAGATTCCGGAAAACTATTGCTCGCATGCGTATTCGGATTCGGCCTTAGCATGATTCTTTTCGCTTTTTCTCGTAATTTCTACCTTTCGGCATTTGCATTAATAGCAAGCGGAGCTTTCGATATGGTCAGCGTCGTGATCCGGCAAACGATCGTACAACTATATACTCCCGAACATATGCGCGGTCGAGTTTCCGCAGTAAATAATATCTTCATAGGCTCCTCGAATGAAATCGGTGCGTTCGAATCAGGAGTGATGGCCAAGTGGATGGGATTGGCTCCTTCAGTCGTTTTCGGAGGACTGATGACTCTAGTGACCGTAGGCTTTGTAGCAACGGTAGCCCCTCGTCTTAGAAAGTTGGACTTGAAGGACGTAACGGGATAAATCAGTCTTCCTAAATCGCAAGAATCCTTGCTTAAACCGAATGATCGAGGTCTAATTTCATCGAATGGATAATATCTTAACCCAACAGGAAGCGCTTTTACGATCCAACCAAATCTCGGACGTATCTTATTCCCTCAAACTTGAATTGGAACTAGGGTCTCAGGAATATTCAGGAGATTCGACTCTTCGATTCGTTTATTCCGGAGGAAAGAAAGGACAGCTCAAAGTGGACTTCGTTTCCCAAAAGATAGAAATTCTTTGGTTGAACGGAAAAGAAGAAAAGAATTACGAGAAAAAGGAATCCAGTCTTCAATTTCCGGCAGAGCTACTCTTAACGGGAAACAACGAACTAAGAGTAAAATATAAAAATACGTTCGATCATACAGGTTCCGGTTTCCATAAGTTCAAAGATCCTGCCGACTCCGCGGAATATATGCATACCGACTTCGAACCCTTCGAAGCGCACCGGCTATTTCCCGCTTTCGATCAACCCGATCTAAAAGCGGTTTATGATTTGGAAGTGACCGGCCCAATTCAATGGACCTATATTCATAATACTTTGCCTTTTTCGGAAGAGATGTTGGCGAACGAAAGAAAAAGGATTCGATTTACCAGAACCAAAAAGTTTTCCACATATCTATTCGCGTTGATCGTAGGTCCCTATGCGGTTTGGGAAGATAAGGCGGGCAATATTCCGTTACGATTGTTTTGCAGAAAATCTCTCGCCAAATTTATGGATGCGCCGAATATTTTCGCGATCACCAAGGAAGCTTTCGCCTTTTTACAAGATTATTTCGGGATTCCATATCCCTACGGAAAATACGATCAAATCTTCGTTCCGGAATTCAATATGGGTGCAATGGAAAACGTCGGTGCGGTTACGTTTTCGGAAAGTTACATATTTAGAGGTCCTAGAATCTATTCGGAATATCTAAATCGAGCGAACACGATTTATCACGAAATGGTTCATATGTGGTTTGGAAATCTGGTTACGATGAAATGGTGGAACGATCTCTGGCTGAATGAAAGTTTTGCCGACTATCTTTCGTACTACTCGATGTCCAAAGGAAAACTATTTTCCGATGCGCTGGAGCACTTCTATGTACGCGAGGAGTGGGCCTATCGGGAGGATCAACTTTCTACCACCCATCCGATCGCCGGGAAGGCGGAAAATACCTTGGAAGCGATCAGCAATTTTGACGGAATCTCTTATTCAAAAGGCGCATCCGTTCTAAGGCAGTTGATGTATTACGTCGGTGAGGAAAAATTTCGGGATGCGATGCGACTCTACTTCAAGCGTCATGCCGAGGGAAATACGGTACTCGAAGATTTTTTAGCAAGCATGTCTGAAATAAGCGGGATCGACGTTCGAGGTTGGAGCCGAGAATGGTTGGAAACAACCGGAGTCAATACTTTAAGTCCAGCAAACAAAAACGGAAGATCGTTTCTCCTACAAAGGCCGTCGGAAGGAAATAATCTTCATAGAACCCACGCTCTGCAAGCGACGCTGTACAGAGAAACCGACGGTAAGTTCGTCCAACTCGAAAGAAAGAGAATACTTATCAAAGGAGAAGAGACTCTTTTAGAGGAAAGCCTGCAACCTACGGCAACGGATCTTTTACTCTTAAATACCGAAGACTACGCTTATGCAAAAACATACCTTCCAACCGAATCGATTTCACTTTTAAAAAAACGTTTAGATACTCTTTCGGATCGCTTCTCTCGACGCATCGTTTGGGGAAGTTTATGGCAAATGGTTCGCGACGCAGAACTCTCTCCGAGAGATTTTTTGGACCTGGTCTTTGACCAAGGGATGAAGGAACCTGATCTCTCCGTTCGAAACAGTCACATACTAACCAAGGCATTGACTGCGATTTCCAATTATCTGCCGCAAGCGGAACGGGAAGTTTGGTCGGAAAAACTGAACGCAATCGCAAAAACGCAGCTCGCAAAGAGGACGAATCAAGAGCAGGAACAGATACTATGGTTTCGAATTCTGGAAAGCACTTCCCGTACGCAAAGCCAACTCGCATATTTAAAACTTCTATTACAAGGTAAGGATTCGATTTTCGGACTTCCGATCGACCAAGAACGAAGATGGGGAATTCTTGCCCGCCTAAGCGCCTTCGGAGATTCCGAGGGATTAAATCTATTATCGCAAGAAGAACAAAAGGACGGCTCGGATTTGGGAGCCAAGAAAGCTTATTTGGCTCGAATTTCTTTTCCGGATTCCAAAATTAAAAAAGAAGCGTGGGATCGATTTAAAACGCCGAAAGAAGGAGATTCCACCGACTTTCTACGTTTCGGTATGCGGGGATTTCAATGGGATCATCAAAAGGAAATATTGGCCCCATTCGTTAACGAATACTTCGACTCTGTGATCCAGATCTACGAAAAGAGAGACCCGCATTTTTCGGGAGCCTTCGGTCATATGTTGTTTCCTTCCTTTGAGCCGGACCCTGCCCTTCTTCAAAAAACCCAGGATTTTCTTAAAGATCATCCGAACCTTCCCGAGCTTTTGCGAAAAGATTTGCAGCAACAACGGGACGATTTGGTACGAACTTTAAGGATTTTGGAAAAATATAAGAAGTAAATGAGAAAGGGCCCTCGCGTTAGGGCCCGTGACTTCGAAGAAATAAGAAGAGTAGAAGAAACGAGAAAAGCGAAGAATTCTCTAAAAGTAATTTCTTTAGAGTGGAGTTCTTCGCCGATCTTTTGCAGAAACTATTTTTAAACTACCGCTACCTTCCCTTTCTGCATAGCGTCGCTATCTTTTCTTCGTTTATCACCGTCTGAAGAACCGTAGTATTTTTGCTTCCAATTCTCCAATCTCCAATCCATAATTTTGTACCATAAACTCGGGAACAAGGCAATCAGGATCATGACTTCGTAGCCGTAAGGAAGCTGTGGACTTTCGTCAAAATGTCGAAGGCTTTGATAACGGCGGCCCGCGTTTGCGTGGTGGTCCGAATGTCTTTGAAGCTGAAATAAAAATGCGTTCGATACGGCGAAGTTCTGATTCCAGGAATGAATCGGAAGAACCTTTTCAAACTTACCCGGCGATACTTCCAAACGCTTCAAACCGTAATGTTCTATGTAATTCACGAGTTCTAAAAGTGAAAAAGCGATCCAGCTTTGAACTAAGAAGAAGGCTAGGACTTCCCATTTTAGAATGCCGGTGAGGGCATAAAAGACTCCAAGCACAGCTCCGATAAAAAGCGCCGGAACGATCATGGAAGTGATCATCTCGTTTTCAAATGTCCAAACCGATCTTCCTTTCTTTTCCAACCGCTTCTTCTCAAGAAACCAAGCATCGGTAAAACTTCCCATCACTGTCCTCGGATAGAACGAATAAAAAGATTCCCCTTTTCGGCTAGAAGCGGGATCTCCATCGGTGGATACGTTAATATGATGCCCTCTATTATGCTCTATAAAGAAATGCATATAGCAAACGGTCATAAGAATAAATTTTGAATACCATTGCTCTACTTTCGTATTTTTATGACCTAACTCGTGAGCTACAGTGATTCCGATTCCACCCGTATTGATTCCGATCGCTAAGACAAAACCGGTCCATTCCAACCAAGTTAAATTATGTGTTTGGACTTCCCATAACGACCAGAGCACTAAGGCAAATTGAAGCCAGGCCCAGACGTAAGTCAAAAATCTAAAATAAAATTCCTGCTGCAATCCGACTACTTCCGCCTCATCAGGGTTAGATGGATCTGAGCCGACTAAAACATCCAAAATCGGTAAAATACCGAATACGACAGTAAACGTGAGGAAGTTAAATCCTCCTCCCAAATAGTAGCCGACAACCGCCAGCGCAGGCACTATGAATGCGACTAGGAACGCGAATCTCTTCCAGTTACTCATTACTCTCTCACCTCTTACCAGTATTCGAAGCAAATCCTATCGAACAAGCTTAGATATTATTTTATTTCGAACGTTTGATATTTATATTAAAAGAAGAAAAAGTTCAAGAAAAAAAACTGAAACTACCCCAGTTTCCCTCTTTTTTCTAACGATTGTTAGTAATAGTTTGATTTTACGCACGAATTTTAAAAAAACTCTGCCAGATCGACAGTATTCTTCAATGAATGCCAATCCATAAGGCTCTTTTCCGGAAAAAAGAGCGAAAGAAACTTGGGGTTTTGACCTGAGACAGAGCGGGCTATTTTCCGAATTTCGGACTATTTCCATCTTAAATTGTTTTGCTCCAAGAAAGAAATTTCCGAGTTCCGGAATTGAGATCGCTCTTACCCAATATTCGTTTCGAATCGAAAATCTCCCGATTCGGAGAGGAACCGCTCGCATTCCGTAATTAAATTCCCTGCAAGTAAAAACCAAAAACTGAATTTGCCTGTGTTGCAGCAAAAGAAAAAATCCACGATCCGAATCAATACCGACGATCAAAACAGATCTTTTCGAAAGAAATAAATACTAACTACGAATCGAGTGCCGGTTCGAACTGGTTTTACCTACGATTAAGCGAAGATGTCGATCCATTATTGATTCTATAACGATCAGTCTACGCCTAAAGAGGTATGCCTGAAGAGATTTTTTATCTTGTGAATGTGGTCAAGGCAGAAACGATGACTTGAAGGTCTGTCTCAGACTTTATAAGACGAAAAACGCAAGATCCAAAGCCAAGTTGAAAATCAAAAATAGTTTTCTGGTTATTCGAGGTCTTCGTGAATCACAAAGATTTTAATCTTTATTCATCATTCAATAAAATCCGTTTTTTAAAATCTTATACTAGTAAGATCATGATCGTAGCCTTTTTAGGCGCGCAAATCCCGCTAAGTTCTTTACTGTTCTTTTTCGCGATCTTTGCAACGGCCGATTCCCAAAACACGATTCATATTATTCTTCTCGCTCTTCTTTCAACGTTTATCGGCACGTTCATTACATTATTCGGATTGCGTAAACTTTTAGCTCCTATCGTTCATACGTCCAAGTCCTTACGCAGATATAAGTCGGAAAAGATTCTCCCGGATTTACCGACGGAATTTCACGACGAAGTCGGAACTCTAATGAGAGATACGGCGAGCACGGTTAAAAAACTAGACGAGCTTGTACATTATTTGGTAAATTACGACGGATTAACCGGTCTTCCGAATCGGACTCTTTTTCTAGAAAAATTTTCGATCGCTTTACGCGAACTTTCCGAAAAAGACAATGCGCTTAGCATGCCGATTCTTTCTTTAGAAGTCACTCGGATCAAAGAGATACGATTCAATTACGGCCTGCACGTCGGAGATTTGTACCTTCGCGGATTAGCTCAAAAGTTGGAAGTCCTACTCGGACAAGAAACCGTGTTAGCTCGCACTGGAGATGGAGAATTTTCTTTTTTCCCGGTTCTCCCCGACTCGAAAGTTTTATCCGATGCGGAGGAATGGGCTAAGAAAATTCAAGAAGCAGCCTCTTCTTCGATACAAGTAGTCAGTCAAAGTATCTCATCCGAAATCAAAGCCGGTATCGCCGTATACCCCTTCGACGGTAAATCATCCGATCAACTTCTTGTTAAATCGGAAACCGCATTAAACCAAGCAAAGCAATCCGGTTTCTCGAAAGTGCAGTCGTATTCGTCCGAATGGAAAATCCGTATGAAAGAGAAATACTTAATGGAGAAGGATCTTATACAATCCATAGCCAAAGAAGAATTATTTCTACAGTATCAACCGCGTATCGATCTACAAACTGGAAAAACTGTATCGGCGGAGGCTTTGGTTCGCTGGCAGCATCCCGATCTCGGAATTGTTTCACCGGCTGTTTTTATTCCGATCGCCGAGGAATCCGGCTTCATCATGGAGATCGGTGAATTTGTCTTGGAAAAGGCGTTGGAGGATTTGGCAAAATGGAAAAAAGCGAATCACTCGCCGATTCGTATTTCGATTAATCTTTCCGCAAAGCAGCTGGAAGATTCGCAGATTCCTAAAAAAATTCTCCGCTCCATCGAAAAATACGAGATCGAAGTAGGAGATATCGAGTTAGAGATTACGGAATCCAGTTTGATAACAAACATGACCTCTGCATTAGAAATTCTAGCTGAACTACACTCATGGGGAATCGCCCTCTCCCTCGACGATTTCGGGACCGGCTATTCAAATCTCGCCTATTTAAGCCGGCTTCCGTTGCGTACCTTAAAAATTGATCAGTCCTTCGTGCGCAGAATCCTAGTCGATTCCAACTCTCTTGCAATTTCGCGAACGATCGTCGCATTAGGTAAGAGTCTCGGACTTAGGATTACGGCAGAAGGAATCGAGACAGAGGACCAACTTAGAAAAATCCGCGATCTAGGTTGTGATGAAGTGCAAGGATTTTATTTTAGCCGACCCATTTCATTTCAAGATCTCATTGAATTTACTCACAAGAAATAGAAAGACGGAGGCTTTCAAGTAGAAGCGCCCGAACTCAGTCTTGGATTCTATGGAATGTCTTCTACCCGATTTTTAGACTCCGAAATGAAGGAGAAAATCTTGTCCTCAAAATATCTAATATTCTTTAACCTCTGCGAATGAAATTATTTCAGGTAAACTAATTGACATTTTTTCAGTTTACTTACTCTTAAGCTCTGTAAGAAATCATCGATGCCGATCTTCGTGCAGTTCCGGAAATACGGAATGGAAATGGTATCGGTTCGTCCCGATTAGCATGTCTCTTTTGCATCCGAAACTATTTCGATCGATTTTTTAAATCGATATTTTTCCGTCTTACATGAATCATAAAATTATTGAAAATAGCTTAGCTTTGTTTTTAGCGCGAGGATTTCATAAGGTGAATATGGATGAAATCGCTGAAGCCGCAGGGATAAGTAAACGAACATTGTATCGCTATTTCCCTTCTAAGGAAGAATTAGTGACTGCGACGCTTGAGCATTTTAAAACGCAAGTGCGTGCGAAATTCATGCTCGTTCTTTCTCAAAAGGAACTCCCACCTCTCCATCGATTCCGACAAATTCTAACTCAAGTTGCCCGTGAACTTTCCAAAGTTTCTCAAAGCTTGATGATCGATCTACAGCGAGAAAGATCCGATATATTCGCTCAGATGGTGGAGTTTCGGACCGCGAATATCAGAAGCCTGATCGGTCTATTAAAAGAAGCTCAAGAAAAGAATGAACTCACTCTCGATCTGGATATTCCGTTCGCAATCGATATGTTACTAGCCTCGATTAATACGTTGCTCGTTCCGGAATATCTCATCTCTCATAACTATTCCTTCGATTCGGGACTCGAGAGAATTACTCAAATTTTCCTTGAAGGAATTAAAATCAGGAAAAACACGTATTCGTCTAAAAGGAGAAAAAAATGAAGAAGATCGGAAAGGGGATAGGAGTATTCGTAGGTGGGATTTTGGCAATCCTACTCATCTCATTCGGATTTGTGTATTTATTAAGTTCGAATAGAATGCAGAAAAGATATTCCGCCGCGACGGGAAGTGAACAATTCACGATACCTACCGATCCGGCAAGTATCGAAGAGGGAAAACGGCTCTATTTTTCACGCGGTTGCGTTGATTGCCACGGAAAAAATCTGGCCGGAAATATCTTCGTGGACGATCCGGCGATCGGACGATTTGCAGGATCTAATCTGACTCGAGAAACGAATACATTCGGATTTGCTCGCGCAATTCGAAGAGGAATCGGAGTAGACGGTCGATCGCTTATCTTTATGCCTTCGACGGATTACAGTGGATTAAGCGACGAGGATACCGGACGTATCATTTCTTTTATCAAAAGCCAACCTAAAGTGGATCAACCTTCCATTCGACAAAATGTAGGGCCGATCGGCAGACTCCTCTTCGTTCTCGGTAAACTTCCTATTTTAGTGGCGGCTGAACTGATTTCGGACGAGAACAAAGCGCCGGAGCGGGTTCACCCTGCGGTTTCGATCGAATACGGACATTATATTTCCGAATCCTGTACCGGCTGTCACGGCTCAGATCTTTCCGGCGGTCCTATTCCCGGCGCGCCTCCGGAATGGCCGCCCGCGCAGAGTATCACCGGCAAAGCATTAAGTAAATGGAATGAACAACAATTCATTCAAGCTATCAAAACTGGCAAAAGACCCGACGGTTCGACTATGAAAGCTCCGATGCCTTGGGAAAATTTCGCTTACATGAACGATACGGAACTGAAAGCGCTTTGGTTGTATTTGAAATCCACCCCCTCGAATTGATAGCAGATGACATTCATAGTTTCCGATGAAAAATATTTTATCGTTTTCTAAAGTATCTAAAAAATGGGCGGCTCCCCTGCGGGGCCGGGCTACTCCGGGTTCGCGGAGCCCCGCTCATCCGAACGCTTCCCAAATGTAGAAAAGATATGAAAATTTCGGGCGTTCGGACTGGCGCCCTGCGCATCCCTGCCGCAACCATCGATTTTCAATAATCATTAAGCGAATTTTGGAATCTTTCCTTGAGCGGAAAAATGAAAGAAGTATCACCTACTTCGAAGAATCGATCATCTTTATCAAATCCGTTTCGACCTGCCTAGCAACTTCCGCAAGATGCGAGGAGTTCGATAAGAATCCCAAAAGAGCCGTAGGCTTGATCATTCCGATCTTCGTTTTTCCTTTTTCCGAATAGACCGAAACCCTACAAGGAAGCACCAAATTCAACTCCATATCGTGACTTAATACTTCATTGGCTTTCTGGGGATTGCAGATTTCGAATATTCGGCATTCATTCGGCAATTCCACACCTTTCTTCCTCATAGTTTCCTGTAAATTATGAATATGTAAAACGCCATATTTCATCTTTGTCACCGCATCCTGCAGATCTTCAGACGCCTTTTGAACGGACTTCTCGGTTTCTATGATATATTTCATTCCAATCTCCTTCTTATTTAATGAAAAACGGACCCGTAAACTTCAACCGAATTCATACATTCAGCTTCTATAAATCATATAGATTCCGATAAGGATCATACAACCTCCGAAAATCCTTTCCAAGAGTTGGGAGCTTATACTTTCGGCTATATTTGCGCCGAAATACCCGCCCGCTATAAAACCCAGAGCTATCCAGAATGCTGACGTCGTATCTACATCACCGGCTTTATAATACACGTATGCGGCTGCAATTCCGATCGGAGGTATCATGGCGGCTAAAGTAGTTCCTTGCGCTAATTTCTGTGTGAAGCCCAAGCCGAAAACCAAAGCCGGAACGATTAAAATCCCGCCGCCAATACCTACCAATCCCCCCAAGAGACCGGCCATAGATCCTATGATAAAAATTAAAATGAATTTCATTCTGTGTTTTACCTTTCCCGGTTATTTTTCAGCACTCGGAATCAAGACCGAAGATTGAATTCTTAAATTCGCTTAAAGGGAACCGCGTCTTCCGTCACTAATAATCGATAATTATCACATTCTTCCATCGGAGTGCAAGTCAAACAAACCGGGTTAAAAAGATATCATTTGAATCGCACGTTCCGAACTGATGCAAAGCCTATGAGCAAGCTCATGCGGCATATTCGGGAAAAAGCCGACTTGCAATCGAAGGCTTTTGTACTGAAATAAGTGATCATATGATACCGTCCTTTCTGACAAATATCAAAATATTCTGATACGATTAACGGGAATATGGCGTTGACTGACTCGACCTATGGATTAAAACAAAATAGCCGAAAAGTCATAAAAAAACTGTGATGAATCTCCCACATCTGAAGCCGGAGTTTCCGATTAGAATAGTTTTTTGGACGAACCGACTGATCGACACCGAATGAACTCAAAGAAAGGAAATTCACTATGAAACGATTATTACTGATAACGATGATCGGCCTCTTTACCTCCTTGTATGCCCAGGGCAAAATGAAGGGAAAACACGATATGGATATGAAAGGCAGCCCGTGCTATGACGATCGGCAGAAATACTGTAAAGGCATCGATCACGAACATGGAAAAATGCATGAATGCCTAAAGGCAAACGAAGCAAAACTTACCGCAGCCTGCAAAGAACATTTAGCCGACAAAGAACAGAGGCATAAGGAAAGTCCCTGTTACGAAGACAAAGAAAAATATTGTAAGGATGCCGAACACAAACACGGCAAAATGCATGAATGCTTAAGGGAGAACGAGACTAAACTAACCCCAGCCTGCAAGGAACATATCAATCAAAAGGAAATGAAGAAAAAGAAATAATTTTTTCCAAATTTACCCGCGGTGGGTTCCATTCCTAAAAACCGACCTACCGCTTTTTCTAATATCTAACTTTCTCGAAAATCGCCTGTAAAGATTACGAGCCATTCTTCATTTTTTTCTTAACTACGTTCGGAATTATTATTAAAAATTCTGTAATCATCGAGTTGATCGATTCTTCCGTAATATCATCTGATCGTTAATGCCGCCCGACCAGTTCTCCAAATTCTCGCCCGCATTAGTCCATTATTCTTGTTTTAAGAATTCCAAATAATTTTAGGACTCCAAAATTCTGAATTTTGGACAATTGTGACCTAATTCTTACTTCGGCGTAATTGATTCGTAACAAGATCCGGCCATTCTGTCACTCGAGACTAAGACACTTAAAATCACCCTCAGAAAAGGGTTCAAAATAAAAACACACGGTAACTCTAAATGAAAAAAAGAAGAAACGGAGAAATTTTACTCCGTCCGATTCAGGATTCTCTCTGCCGCTTGCTCCTACTGGGAATTTATATGATTTGCGTTTCCGCAAGTTTTGCCCAAGGAACTTCGGAAAAGACTCAACCGCAACCGACTGTTCAACCTGCACCGGCGCAACCCGCTGCACAAGAACAGAAAGAAAAGCCCGCTGAAGAATTTATGATCTATGAAGATTCCGAAGGGCAATTGTATACCAAACCGGCTCCCGGCCGAGTTCCGAGTAAATTGAATAAAGGAATCAATAAACACGATCCTAAATTCAATCCCTACCCGAACCACCTAACGAGTCGTCCGGCAGAGCCTCAAAAAGAAAAGCTGACCATTACGGGTCGTATTCAATTTCGGGGCGTTTCCGCACAGGAAGGTTCAAACTTCAGCAATGGACATTCGGATTTCGGTTCAGTGGATTGGAACTTCCGTCGACTCCGAGTCGGCTTCCAATACCAAGGCGCTTCTTGGTGGGGAGCTATTCTAAACATTCGGGGTGAAAACATGTTGAATAACCCCCAGTTAAATAGTTCGACGAATGCGGCCGGTCAGGTCACTTCCGTTTCCTTAAAAGATTCTCGCGGGTTCATTCAGGAAGCTGCAGTTTTCTTTAATCTTCCTTTTATGGGAGCTCGAGTTAGCCTAGGCCAGATACCTACTCAATTCCAGCGAGAATATCTAATGTCTTCGGCAAACTTCATCGCTCTGGAACGTTCTTACACCACCCAAGCATATCCGCAGTTCGACGATGGTGTAGGAATTCAACTTTCTCCATTGAAGGATATTTTCGACGGCAAGTATGAAAAACATCTTACGGTAAACCTGATGGTCGGTAACGGTAAAGGTGCCGGCGGTGACTTCGGAAACGGACGTCGTCAAGACCTTACTTATACTTTCGACGGAAACCAACCGCTGATTACTTCGCCTACCTATTACGGCCGCGTTCAGTGGAATGTCTTCGGCGGACTTATCAAACCGAACGGCGCGAATGTCGGCTGGCAAGAAGGAGAGGAAATATTTCAAAGAGAAGCGAAACTCTCCATCGGTGCGGCTCGTATGCAAACTAGAAATGCGGCATTCAGCAGTTCTCCCGGTTCGACTCTTGCAGTTGACGGTGCGGTTCCAAGAGGTTACGGAAACGTCACCATGTTAACCACTCAAAGCACTCCCGATTGCGGCACGAACGGAAACTTTAACGTTCAGAATAACCAAACGACGCCAGGACGCTGTAGACTAGACCTCGTCGGAAATACTTTCGACTATACATTCACTTGGAAAGGGATCTACCTAAGCGGAGCTTATACAAGATTCTCGGGTGGAGCCTCCAATAATATGATCGGCTGGCAACAAACCGTGGGGTATAATATCGCGATCACGGATAAGTTTTGGCTGATGCCGGTATTCCGTTACGACTATATGCAAGGCGATTTCAATAGAAACGGTCATATGGATCCGAGCGATTATAGAAAGTACTACTGGGTGGGCTTAGATTTCTTCGGAGACAAGCACCTCTTCAAAGCTCAGCTCTTCTATCAACTCCCTGTGCTTGAGCTAGGCGTAAATCCGAACAACGGAAACGCAACGGCAATCAACAACCAGACAGTTTATTTCCAACTCCAAGGAACCTTTTGGACTGGAGTCACTTCACCCGACTATCTGGACACACGTTTAGAATAAATGGAAAGGTACATACGTATGAAATTTCTTAAATTAGCGGTATTCGCTCTGGCAACATCCTTCTCCATAAACTGCCATAGCCATCAAGAAGATACAAGCTCCCTATTATTGGCGTTAGCGGGAGCTCAAACTGCGGACGGAAAGAATTCGATCGTTATTTTCGATACGACCGACGGAATCTCCTTCACCGGAAAATGCTATGACTCGTTCACTGTAGGCGGTCCGACCGGGGTAAGTGGACCGGCGATTTCTCCTACTGCTTACTTCAATATAGCATTGGGTGGAACTGCCGCAAATAACGACTTCCATAAACAGAACACGAGTTCAAGCACCTGCGCCTCCGGGACGACCAATTTAGGTTTCACCGGCGGCGGAGTTCCCGCAATCGGATCAAGTTTCGCATTTAAAGCGTATTACTGTGATCCGAACTATTCCGCCTGCAAATCGGCGCAATGGAAAGCGGCAGGCTTTTAAAGTCGATCACAGATCGGCCGGTTCGCTAACAACTCTATTCAATTCCGTTTAGAGTTGTTCGTTTCTTTTTAAGTTCGGGAAGTCCCCGGACGTTCTTATTCGTCTCGATCCATCTAACCGTGGATTCTTCCGGTTGAATGACAAATCAATCACATTTAGCCGGGAGAAATCGAGATCCTGATGACCGGGAAGAATGCGTAATCTCATCTTAATTCCGCGGAAATCAGTTTGTAATAATACTCGAATAAGGTTACAAATCACGAGGAGAGCTCTTTTTAGATGAAAAATATAACCCTAAAAGTCCTTTTGCTTACTACCGCGCTAATTACCAGCTCCGTAGTCGCACAAGATAAAAAAACAATCACTATCAAAGGTTCCGATACCATGGTCATCCTGGTCCAAAAATGGGCGGAAGCATATCCTGATAAAAAAGTACAATTTCAAGTCACTGGCGGCGGATCCGGAACCGGAATCGCAGCTTTAATCAACGGAACAACCGATATATGCTCCTCATCCAGACCTCTAAAACCGCAAGAGATTCAACAGTTAAAGGAAAAATACAATTCGAACGGGGTCGAAATCAAGGTTGCCGTCGATGGACTTTCCGTTTATGTGAACAAACATAATTCTATTTCAAAGTTAACTCTCGGACAAATCAGGGACATTTTCACCGGTAAAGTCAAGAACTGGAAAGATGTAGGCGGAGAAGATCATAAGATCATTCTATACAGCCGTGAAAATAATTCCGGAACTTACGAGTATTTCAAAGAGCATGTTTTGGAGAAAAAGGATTTCGATCCTGCATCCCAGCACATGGTCGGAACCGCCGCCTTAGTCAACGCAGTCGGTAAGGATAAATGGGGAATCGGTTATGGCGGAGCGGCTTATGCTTCCGACGTAAAGGATATCGCCGTTTCCATCGATGAAAAAAGTAAGCCCGAACTTCCGACCGAGGCAAATATTCTCTCGAACAAATACCCTATCTCCAGATACCTATACTTTTACCTAAGAGAAGTCCCGAAAGACGACACTAAAAAGTTCGTCGATTGGGTAATCGGGAAAGAAGGCCAAAAAGTCGTCCATGACGTAGGCTATTTTCCTTTAAAGAAAAAGTAAAGGGCGGCAAAAGAGTTTAATGGGCAAATTCGAGTCTCTTCTAAGATATCTATTTTATCCTAAAAAAAGAAGAGTGGATAGTATCGCCGAGGCGACGGTTAAGATCGTCGCCGGCACTTCGATTTTGCTCATTCTGCTTATTTTCCTTTTCATATTTAGAGAGGCCTCTTCTCTATTCTTCTCAAAATCGCCGTCAAACGTCTCGACGGAAAGTAATGCACCCGCCAGCTACGGCTCGGCCGCTCCGAGTGAATACAATCCGGACGGTGCATCTCAAACTCAACTTGGACCGAAGTTGGAAGCCAAAGAATCGTCCCAAACTGAAACGGAGCCTTCCCTTTGGGAAAATCTAACGAGCTCTATCTGGCAGCCTATCTCTACGATTCCTAAGTTCGGAATTTTACCGTTAATCGTTGGAACGGCAAAAACTACGTTTATCGCAATCTTGATCGGCGCTCCTCTCGCAATTTTAGCAGCATTGAATGTAACTTTCTTCTTACCGGGAAGAATTCGTGAAGTTATCAAACCGACAATAGAACTGCTCGCAAGTTTTCCGTCAGTCGTAATCGGATTCTTTTGCCTTATGGATGTCGCGACGGTAGTAAAAGAAGTCTTTGATTTGGATTTTCGATTAAACGCAATTACCGGCGGAATCGGCTTAGCAATAGCCGTAACTCCGATCATTTTCACGGTGGCCGAAGATGCGTTAAATACGGTTCCTCAGTCGTATAGACAGGCCTCCTTGGCTCTAGGCGCTACGGAATGGCAAACCGCATATAGAGTGATGTTACCTGCCGCTTTACCGGGAGTATTTGCCGCGATTTTACTCGGAATCGGTCGAGCTTTCGGCGAAACAATGATAGCCTTGATGGCGACCGGAAACGCTCCTTTAATGTCTTTCGGATTGTTCGATCCGACGCGGACGTTCGCTGCCACCATCGGCGCAGAAATGGGGGAAGTCATCTGGGGATCGAACCATTACAATATTTTGTTTTTACTCGGTGTTCTCCTATTCCTATTTACTTTTTCATTGAATGCAGTTACTGAACTTTACGTTAAGAAACGACTCATGAGAAAATTCCAAGGTTCCTAATGATTCTAAATCCATATACTGACTGACGGTTATCCCATTGAAATGGAAGAAAGTCCGCTTAAACCGCAAAAGACGACTCAAAGATAGAATCGGAACTATAATTGCCGAAGGCATTCCGATGCTGGCTACCGTATTGATAGTCTCCATAATACTTATCATGCTCGGAAATTTCGTATTTCGCGGAATCTTGAACGTTTCCTGGGAATTCTTAAGCGCCGTTCCTAAAAATAATAACCTCGAAGGCGGAATATTCCCCGCGATTTACGGAACCGTATATCTTGTTTTTATTATGATATTATTTAGTATTCCGATCGGTACGACGACCGGAATATTTTTGGCGGAGTACACCGCGCGAAATTCCTGGTTCACTTCAATGGTCCGCTTCGCAATCAATACCTTAGCTGGAGTTCCCTCTATCGTATTCGGGTTATTCGGAGTCGGTTTCTTCATTCAATTTGTCGGGAAGGGTGTCGATTCGATCGCAGGAAATCCTTCTCCGGTTTGGGGCAAGCCGGCTATCATCTGGGCCGCCGCAACCTTGGCCGTCTTAACCCTACCCGTCGTGATTATATCGGTAGAAGAAACGATGCGAAGCATTCCCAGGGAAATGCGGGAAGCAAGCCTCGCGTTGGGCGCAACGAAATGGCAAACGATTTGGAAGTTAGTGCTTCCGAATTCGCTTACCGGTATTTTAACGGGGGCAATTCTTGCGATAGGACGCGGGGCGGGAGAAGTCGCACCGATTCTCTTCGTCGGAGTCGTATATTCGCTTCCCGATCTTCCCACCAAATTAACCGACCAGTTTATGCAGTTAGGATATCATTTATTCGTATTGGCGACTCAATCGCCCGATGTGGATAAAGCTCTTCCGAAACAATATGCGACGACTTTAGTCCTTTTAATGCTCACGTTCGGAATGAGTTTCTTTGCAACGTATTTTCGCTATCGTATTCGCAAAGGGAAACACAAAGCAAATACATAGTAAATTCGCTTAACAAAAGAATTATGCGAGGAGAAATTCGCAGGTGAAAGACAGCCATAAGGTAAAAATCAAATCCCGCCACTTCAACTTTTTCTACGGGGAAAGCCAAGCTCTGCACGATATCTCCTTGGACATTCACGTAAAAAAAGTCACGGCTTTTATCGGTCCGTCGGGATGCGGAAAATCCACGTTCCTCAGATCCATCAACCGAATGAACGACGTCATCGACGGAACTCAAACCGAAGGAAAACTCGAGATCGACGGGATAAACGTCTATGATCCGTTAATGAACGTAGTCGAATTAAGAAAACGTGTCGGTATGGTGTTCCAGAAATCATTTCCGTTTCCCAAATCAATTTATGAGAACATTGCGTTCGGCCTGAAGCTGAATTTCAAACTTCCAAAGAGCGAAATGGATCAGATCGTGGAGGAAAGTCTTCGCAAAGCCGCGCTTTGGAAGGAAGTTAAAGATCGTCTAGACGACAGTGCCTTGGGACTTTCCGGAGGGCAACAGCAGCGACTTTGCATAGCAAGAGCGATCGCGATGAATCCCGAGGTTATTTTAATGGATGAACCTTGTTCCGCTTTGGATCCTATTTCGACGAAAAAGGTGGAGGAGTTTATCAATGAATTTAAGGACTCCTATACGATCGTAATCGTTACGCATAACATGCAACAAGCGGCTCGTATTAGCGATTATACCGGCCTCTTCTATATGGGAAAATTGCTCGAGTTCGATACCACCAAAAAAATCTTCAATGACCCGTCTAAAAAGGAGACCGAAGATTATATCTCCGGTAAATTCGGTTAGCCGGTATTTTCAATATTTATCATTTTTGAGACTAAAACCGATCCCAAAAATAGCTTTTCAAGCCGGGTGATGTAACCTATAAAAAGACCGGAACGAAGCTTGTTGTGATGCGTGTAAAATCTCCAAATCTAGTAGAATCTCTTTCCTCAGTTCTTCTGCAGCTTGCCGACGTCGTCGCGAAAGTTTCGACCGACCAGTATGCTCTCGCTTTACCGGTTCTTTCCGGCTCCTCAGTGGGAAAACATGTCAGACACTCTCTAGAGTTTGTCGAGGCTCTCTTAAAAGGGCGGGAAACGGAAATCGTTTCGTATGATCGTCGAGAGCGAAATCTTTTATACGAAAAATCACCGATTGCCGCGTCGGCAAGGTTAGTCGAATTAGCGTCCATCTTATGCGTTTCGACTTGGTCCGGACCGATGAGGCTCTCCTACACTGCGGACCCTTACTCGGGAGAAGAAGGTAGAACGGAATCTTTTTGGGAACGCGAGCTTTTATACGTGCAAGAGCATACGATTCATCACGATGCGATGATAAGAATCGCTTTGGAATATTTAGGCAGGAAGGATGTTCCCGATAGTTTCGGCTTCGCATTTTCCACGATACAATTCGAAAGATCCACACAGATTCTTTCGGGCTGGGATCCAGTTATATAAAATTCGGATGAATTCGGATCCTTGCGATGAGGAACTATTAAAGCTTTCGGACCCGATGGAATTTTGGCCGACTTGGAAACTGTATCTTCCCTTAATTCCTTGGATCGCTTTTTTGAGTTTCCGCTCGATTCGATTGGGTTCCCTATCCTCTTTGGGCTTCGGAACAATCGCGGCAGCCAATCCCGGGATACCGTTAGGCGGGTTAGTAGGCGAATCAAAGTTCGAAATTCTGAATCGGCTCGATCAAAATTACGTTTTAAAAAACTTTCTCATCGATATTCCCTTCCGCACTTCGGAAAACATTCTCGCACAAATGAAACTGATCGGCTTGAATTTTCCGATCGTCATAAAACCGAACGCAGGCCAAAGAGGTCAAGGGGTTAGACTTGCAAGGAGAATCGAGGACCTAAACTTCATCCTGTCCGAATCCAACGTTCCGTTACTCGTTCAGGAATTTCATCCGGGTCCGTACGAAGCCGGTATATTTTATTACCGCTTCCCTACCGAACCCGCGGGAAAGATTTTTTCCATCACTAGAAAAGCTTTTCCCCGAGTCACGGGCGACGGCCGCTCGACGCTGGAAGAACTAGTACAAATGCATCCTAGATTTCGCATCCAGATAAAAGTTTTCAAAGAAAGATTCCCTCAATTCTGGAACCGAGTCTTACCAAATGGAAATATTTTTCAACTCGCCGAGGCCGGCAATCATTGCCAAGGAGCCTTATTCCTTGACGGAAAGGATTGGATTACCCCTGAATTGGAAAGGTCGATAGAGGAAGCGACTCGACCGTTCGAAGACTTTTACTTCGGAAGATACGATATTCGCTTTTCTTCGGTGGAAGAATTAAAATCCGGAAAAGGATTCAAAATCATCGAGCTGAACGGAATAACTTCAGAATCGACCAATTTATACGATCCACGATTTTCCTTCAGAGAGAGATACGCGATCCTATTCAAACAATGGCAACTTCTCTTCAAAATCGGAAGAGAATCCAAAGGAAAGAAAGCCGGGCTATTTCCTATTTTACGAGCATTATGGGAATTCTATAAAGGAGATAGAAAAGTTCCCGACCTTTCTAATTAAGAAAGGAAGGAATAAAAAATTGCTTTCTTCGATTTGTCTTAATGCGAATATAAGAATCTTTTTCTCGATCGGATCCGGAGGCTAAAACTTTGAAACATAGGTTCTTAAACTTAATTTTCTTCCTCGTCGGAGACCCTAAAAAAAATTCCCTCGAACATAGATTGTTCAACTCCGTCGCCCTGATCAACGGAGCACTCAATATATTAGGCTCGATTTTTCTTCCGGAAAACGAATATTATCTTCGCATATTATTCTTAAATTTAATATCCGGAGCGGCCTTGCTTCTAATGTATTATCTTTCGCGAGTGAAGAGTATTTATTATGCATTGTATTGGCCGTTTAATCTCACGATTCTAATTTACCTTTCGTCCGTTTGGTTTCTGAACGGCGGTTCTCAAGGCGGAAATCACTATTATTTTATACCGGCTTTAGTAATCGCGACGATTCTGCTCAGGGATCATAATGTATTCTTAGTCTATGGACTCTATGCATTGTTCACGATGGCTTTGTACGGAATAGAATACGTTCATCCTAATTTCATAGTGGCGGCGGAAACTAGGGGGATCAAATACTCCGACCTAGCGGGAAATTATCTTTTCGTCCAAATACTTACAGGAATATTAATATTCATTTTGGCGCGAAATCTGAACGTGGAGCGGGCCAAGTCGGACAATTTGCTTCTAAATATTCTTCCTGAGGCGATCGCGGACGAATTGAAGAGAAACGATAAAGTCCTTCCGGTGCGTTATGAAAACGCATCCGTACTTTTTACGGATATGGCCGGATTTACGCAAATCGCGGAGACTATGACTCCGGAAGAACTCTTAGGCGAGCTGGATTCGTTCTTCAAATATTTCGATCGAATCTCCAAGCGTTACGGTTTAGAAAAAATTAAAACGATCGGCGATGCCTATATGGCTGCCGGCGGTTTGCCGGTTCCGAATTTTACTCATGCAGTCGACGCGGTACTTTGCGGACTCGAATTTCAGGAGTTTATGAGACAGCAGAAAATAGAAAAGGATAGGGAGGGATTGCCGAGCTGGTCATTGCGCTTGGGAATTCACACCGGAAGCGTAGTTGCGGGGGTGATCGGTACGGAAAAGTTCGCGTATGATATTTGGGGCGATACGGTTAATATAGCAAGTCGAATGGAAAGTTCTGGAGTACCGGGGGAAGTTAATATTTCGAAAGAGACGTATGATCGAGTGAAAGATTTCTTCGATTGCGAATCAAGAGGATTGGTAAAAGCGAAAAACAAAGGGGAAATAGAAATGTATTTAGTCAAGGGAATCAAAGCGGATCTTTTGGACCAGGGAACCAAGGATACTCCGAGCCATGCTTTCTGGCGTCTCTATTCCGCTTTGGAAGCGAAAGAAAAAACAAGATCAGTTGAAGTGATCCCATCCTCCGAGTAAGGAGGAAGAATCGACCTTTGCATCGTAGGGGATCTCCTCTTCGTAACCTGGGTTTTTTTCTTTGTACTCGTTTCGCTCGTTGATTTGATTTGCAAAACGTTCCTCCACGTTTGGGGAGATTGATTGAGGCGGAAATCGATCCGGATTATCCTCGATGTAACGAAGATAAGAACCGAGAATCTGCAAGAGGAGGTCCAACTCGGAGGAAAAAAATCCGTAGATATTTCCTAAAGCCATATTTCCGCTGCGGTAGGAAAATACGGATGCTAGAGAGAATAGTTTTTTGGGCGCAAGAATCTCCAAGCTTCTCCACGCGTTTGTATCTCTCGTTGCTAAGGAAAATGAGAGAAACTCGGCGTTGATTTTGGAAATCGTTACGATAGGCGCATTTTGACCGATATACGGTTGATGGGAACGGACGATACCGTCGATTTCGGCAGGATCATCCAAAATGAAGGAGAGACAAGCTTGAGAATAAACGTCATCCAATCTTCTAGCGACGAGACCTGCGAGATACACACAAATCTCACCGCCCGGCTTCGAAGACAAAGGGCTCAAAAAATTTTCGAGCAACAAAACGTGGCTCTCGAAGGTTCCTTTCCAAGAACCTTTAGGAAGTTTCGACAGGTCCATACGATCCTCCCAGTTCCTTTCTATAAGAACGATCCTTTTCGCAAAAAGTTAAGCAAATTTCGAATTTTTTTATGAAGCTTTATAGATCCTTTACTCTAGTTTTGATTCTTTTTTCGTTAGAAAGCTGTACATCCTTTAAGGAATGGAGAATGACCGAAGAGGAAGCCTTCGAAGATTTTTCCAAATCCGGGATTCCGTATCGGGATATCGCCTCATCCGATCAAAGCCTGGATACGATCCATTCGGTAGTAGTCGGGTGCGACTATAATTCTCCCCGAGATATTATAGTCTTTGTGCATGGTTCTCCTGGAAATTGGATCCACTATTGGAGCTATTTAAAAGATTCGGAATTGCTTCAAAGATATTGTATGATCAGCATAGATCGCCCCGGATTTGGACGATCCGGAGATCCATTGCCTGATATTAATCTTCAGGCTAAACGAATTATAGATTCCTTATCTTTACTCCGGCTTCCTCCTCCGAAAAAAAAATATGTGCTGGTCGGACATTCCTACGGGGGCCCCGTCGCGGCCAGAATTGCGGCGCTGAAAGAAAGTAAAATCACTCATTTAGTTTTATTGGCTGCGGCCCTAGATCCGGAGAAAGAGGAATTAAAATGGTACAATCGGATCGCGGACACGAAAATAGCGCGCTTGCTGCTTCCATCCTCTTTGATCGTAAGTAATGAAGAAATGATCCCGATGAAAAGGCAGTTGAAGGATATTGAATCGGATTGGAAAATGATCCGATCCGCAACCTATATCGTGCAAGGAGGAAAGGATACGTTAGTGGATCCCGAAAATACGGAATTCGTTCGACGCCTATTTCCCAAGGGTTCGGTTAAGGAGGAAATTCTCTTACCGAATGGGGATCATTTTCTACCGTGGAACAGTTTTCCGCTTATTAAACGAATCCTATTAGATATTGCCCGAGAATGAAAGGATAAGTCGAAAATTTCGGTTATAGCCGATTCCTTCCCTTCTCTGAAAATGAAGCGCGAGAAGCAAGCGCGTCGATCAACAAGATACTCCATTGGAACGAATCCGAAGACGACTCCGTCGGGAATTTCGGCTTATACTTTCGGGTTTTGTATTTACGTTTCTTACGAATATGGAAACACTATCCGGATTGAAATTTCCTTTCCGAAAAATTGAAGCACAGTGAAACTATGTAATACTTTATCGCTTAAACGAATGAGAAAAAGAAAATGTATTTTGGAGATTTTATTATGAGCAAAAAAATAATAATCGCATCGATTATCGCCTTCGCATTTTTATTCGGATGTAAAAAAGGTGAGGCGCCAAACCTGCCGGGGGATAGAAAAAATTTAAAAATCGGAATCTGCCCGGGTCCGTACGGTGATCTACTTAAGAAGGCTGTTTTTCCGATTCTGGAAAAGAAAGGATATCGTTTCGAAATCGTCCAATTTAGCGATTACATTCAACCAAATTTAGCGTTGGCAAGCGGGGATATCGACGCAAATCTTTTTCAACACGTTCCGTATTTGAAAAAGTTCTCCGCCGATAAAGGGTTAAAGTTGGCGGCCATTATCAACGTTCCGACTGCACCAATGTCCGTCTTCGCCGGAAAGACGAAACACCCCAAGGACTTAAAAGACGACGGCTCTATTGCTCTTCCTAACGATCCGACAAACCAACTTAGGGCGTTAAAGCTTTTCCAAGAACTCGGCTTCATTAAAGTAAACCCGGAAGCGAACCCTGCGAAGGCTTCTCTAAAGGATATAGCGGAAAATAAAAAACGGATCAAATTTTTGCCCTTGGAAGCCGCTCAGCTTCCTCGCTCGCTGGAAAGCGCGGATTTTGCCGCTATCAACGGAAATTTCGCAATCGCATCCGGATTAGATCTGACAAAGGCGGTCATCTTGGAGACTTTAGCGGAGGAGCACAAAAACATTATCGTAGTACGGGACAGTGAGAAAGATTCCGTTTTTGCAAAAGATATCGTAGAGGCGATAAAATCCTCCGAATTCGCCGCAGTCATAGATAAAGATTTTAAGGGATTCCAAAAACCAGAATGGTTCGGACAGAAAAAATAGACGGGTCAAAGAACGGAAAAACGATATTAGAATTTCAGAATGTATCAAAATCGTTTTTAAAAGCGAATAATCACGCCGTAAACGATGTAACTCTTTCCGTTCGAAAAGGAGAGATCTTTGGAATTATAGGGCAAACCGGAGCGGGTAAAAGCACCTTGCTTCGCTTTGCGAACCTTTTGGAAACGCCTGATTCCGGCCGAATACTATTCGAAGACAAAAATATCACACGATTAAAAGGCGCCTTACTTCGAGAGCATCGAAGAAACGTCGGGATGGTATTCCAACAATTCCAGCTTTTTTCCAATAGACGGGTATTCGATAATATAGCTTTACCTCTCAAAGCGGCAGGTTGGAAACAGAGCAATATCAATGATCGGGTCTTCGAACTTTTGTCCTTGGTTGGCATTCACGATAAAAAAAATTCATACCCCGCGCAGCTAAGCGGAGGCCAGAAGCAGAGAGTCGGGATTGCAAGAGCCCTTGCAAATCGTCCGCATCTCCTACTCTGCGACGAGCCGACGTCGGCCCTCGATCCTGAAACAACTAGATCCATTCTAAGCCTATTAAAGGAGATCAACAAAACTCTAGGGGTGACCATCCTCTTAGTCACTCATGAAATGGATGTAGTGCGCGACGTTTGCGATACTGTTGCAGTTATGGAACAAGGAAGGGTCGTGGAAAGCGGTTCCTGTTATTCCCTTTTTGCCGATCCCTTAAATCAAGCTACGAGAAGACTTACCGGTAGCGTATTATCGCAGTCTATTCCTGCAGAAACTCTCGCCAGAACTACGGGGAGAATTTTACGTATCGTCTTGAAAAACGAAGTTGCGACTCAGCCGATTTTAGGAAGGGTAATTCAAGCGACGAATATCGTCCCGAATATTCTGCACAGCAACGTGGAATATATTTCGGGTCAACCTATCGGGATTTTCTATTTAGAAACTGATCCGGATGAACGAATCACTGAAACGATTCGATCAGCTTTTATCCGGTACGGAGCAATCGTGGAGGAAATCTCTAAGTGAACTTAGCAAAATGGTACGAACTATTGCCGGACCTCTATCAGGCATTCGGACAAACGTTTCTGATGCTTGGGATTTCGCTGACTGCGGCATTGATTCTCGGAATCCCGCTCGGGTTTCTGATTTTTTTAACCGATAAAGGAATCTTCTTAAGAAATAAAATGTTGAACGGAATATTAGGCACGCTTGCCAATCTTGTCCGATCGATACCTTTCGTTATACTATTGGTCGCCTTGCTTCCGATAACGTTAACCATTACAGGAACTACAATCGGCCCGGTCGCAGCCTCCGTCCCTCTCTCGGTTGCGGCTATTCCGTTCCTTGCCAGACTTGTCGAATCCTCTCTGCGAGAGATTCCTGACGGAGTTTTAGAAGCCGCAGTATCGACGGGTGCCCATCTGATTTTAATCATTCGCGAAGTCCTTTTTCCGGAAGCATTGCCCGGAATCCTTTCCGGAATCACGGTGACGACGATCAGTTTACTCGGTTATTCGGCAATGGCAGGCATCGTCGGGGGCGGAGGAATAGGAGATTTGGCGATTCGATTCGGGTATTATCGTTATGAAGACGACATTATGTTTTCTACGGTTGCTGTTTTAATCGTAATCGTTCAGCTCTTTCAATGGGCTGGCGATAAGTTGCGCAAGAAGAGCGACAAACGGGTGAGAACATAGACATCTTGGCGAGCCGAATGAATGATATCCTTTGCGATAACTTAACGCGAGGGATATCATTCTTGGATCATCACTAAATTCGAATTGAGTATCCGAAAGCCCAGATGACGCTGTGAAGCGGTATTTTTTGCGCCAAATGATGATTTACTAACGCTTGTTTTATGTTCGGATCCAAATTCGAATTTGCGATCGAACTTAGTACGAACTCATTCGCTGTACCGTAACTCTTGGACGGATCGACCGTCAAACCGTCGTTCGTATTTGCCGGTAAAGGCAAGACCGTACTTGCACCCGGAACAACGCCGACGCTTTGCCCGCCTACGATATTCGGATAATAATAGTTATTATCTATCATATAAGTGTTCGGCCTATAAACGTCGGTCAAAGAAGCGAAGAAAGAAGCATATTTTACCAAGAGTTTAAAATCTATATTTTTGAACCCTGACCTTTTATCGATATTGTCGTTATAATACTGATATCCTGCGTCGATCCCGGGCTGAACCTTAAATTCTTTCGTTATCTCGTATTCATGATGCACGGAAAACCGATGAAAGGTTGTTCCATTGAACGCATTCGTGGGATAACCGGAGTCCGTATCGTTCTGCCCGCCTACCGAAGCTCCGCCTATTCTTTCGGAAGTGAATCGAATATTAAAGAAATAGGAAGGATTTAGATACGTCAGAAAGGGAAGATTCCAACCTACCGTAAATAATCCTAATGCGAAAGTAGGCTGATTATTCGCATAATAAATCATTCCCGCATTAAAGTCCCCAAGACGATTTGTTTTCCATTTATACATAAGAATGGTAGCCAACGAGTCCCTTAATCCGTTTAGCTCCTTTCTTTGTTTATATACCCCGGGATTCTGCAAAGCTTGATTTAAGTTCACGTCCGGAGCATACGGAGCTGCTTGAAATCCCCCGTCAACATCCCGATTGGACCTTCCGTTCAGCGGCGAATACTCTCGAATCGTAAGATGCAGTCCTTCTAAATTCGTGGGAATATTGACCGCCGTATCCAATATAAGAGACTTGGGCATGCTGGAGTATTTAAGATCCCCCCGTCTAGCGTACGCGTTTCCATACAAGCTATTCCCGTTTATGAAAACGTCGTTTGTCACCGACTGACTCCACGTTAAGTCGAAGTCCCGCTTTTTTTCCGATCCGGGAATTTCCATAACTTTCACGGTGCTCGTGACGCTTGTCGGCTGTTCAATCGTTTCCGATTTGATATGACTAACTATATCCGACTTAGGGATTCGAATCGGAATCCCGTCTGCTAAACTAAATATATAGTAATCGCTCCCTTCTTTTTCGAATTTTAGATCCGATATTTTTTTACCGGACTTCAGGACGATTTCATCCGCCGAGATCGACTGCGTTACCATTATTAAAAATAATGCCAACGATTTGAATGAGAAATTTTTACCATCTATCTTCATAGAATTCGAAGCCTCCAAAATAATAATCCAATTATTTAATATTCTACGGTATTACGTGTTCCCGATTAATGATCGTTTTCTGAATAAGGGCCTACCGGACGTGATAATCAGAAGAATCAAACCCGATAACTCGAACGCAGCGCCCGCTATCCCGAGGTTCCCGACCGACGAGTGTGCGACGACAGTCGAACCTACTAATGATCCCAACGAAATTCCGATGTAAATCGCCGATGCGTTCAATGACAGTAATACGGAAGACGATTCTGGTTGCAGAGATACCAGCCTGGATTGCTGCGCGGGCGTGAATGCCCAACCGGCCAAACCCCAAAAAACGATTAGGAGTAAAATAACCGCGGTCCTGAGTTGAAGCGAATCGATCAGCTCCATATAAGATAAACTTAAAAAAGCAAAAAAGAGAACTAAAGAGGCAGTTAATGCGACATTCTTCGCTCCTCCCTTATCGGAAGAATATCCGCCGATTTGATTTCCTAAAGCTGATGCGAAGCCGAACATCATCAGTACGAAACCGATCCCGCTCGCGGGAAGTCCGATCGTACGTTGCAGATACTCGGCAAGATACGTATAAACGGTAAATGCTCCGCCTAATCCGAAAATCGTTAAGAGAAGAATATTCAGAAACCGAGTTTGCCGTAAAAAGGATAGACGCTCCTTTAAAAGAATTGGTCGAGAAGGAGACTGCTCAGGCAGAAAGAATAGCACACCCAGTAAGCTTAAGCTCGCAAGAGCGGCAACCCCCAGAAAGGTGGACCTCCAACCGAATTCGCTACCTAGAAAAGTTCCAAGAGGAACTCCAACCACCAGAGCGACGGTCATGCCGCTATAAACGAATGATAACGCTCTGCCTCTCCGTTCAGGCTCGACTGCATTAGCCGCGTAGGCGCTCGCGTTTGGCATGAACAAGCCTGCGGAAAGTCCCAAAAAGATACGGATCAACAGCAAACTAATAAAACTATCCGCGTACGCCGAGAGGAGATTGGAAAGAGTAAAAGCGATTAATCCCAAAGAGAGTATGGTCTTTCTATTTAAGTTTCCGGTTATCATTGCGAGGATCGGAGAACCGAAGGCGTAGGTGAGAGAAAAGGCCGTAACTAGGTAGCCCGCTTTTGCAACCGACACGGATAGATCAGAAGCCATTAGCGGTAAGATTCCCGCGATCATGAATCCTTCGGTTCCTATCGTAAATGCGCCCAAGGCTAAAGATGACAAAAAGGCAGGCATCCTGGATCTCCAATAGTTCAATAATATTTGAACTATTGGACAATCAAAATTTTTGTCAACCATTAGTTCAATAGTTCTTGAATTTTAGAACTGTCCAGAATACTAGAGATAACCCATGTCAAAGCCGTTTTCACATCCAGCCTTGGATCAGATCGAACTTTCCGCAATTTTTGAAGCGGTTAGTGATCCTATACGCAGAAAGATTCTTTTAAGGCTCTCCGAGTTAAAGGAAGCAAACTGTTCTACTTTTTTGGAATATGCCCCCAAAACGAATCTCTCCTATCATATAGGAAAACTCCGAGAAGCTGGAATTACCAAGACCCGCGTAGAAGGGACTCAAAAGTTCCTATCCTTGCGCGAACAAGAATTGGAACAAAAATTTCCAGGATTGTTAGAGGTCATACTTAACAGTACACGCTCTGAGAAAGACTAAAAAAGTTTTTCGGAACGCGAACTTATAGAATCTAAGAACACCGATCGCCGGTATAGAGAACCTTTGCAGTTAGTCTCGATTTTGGACAAAAATTCAACGCACTAAACATCCTCACATAACACTCCGGATTCCAAATTGTAGAAAATAAAACCTGAATCGGCGTACGATTTCTTCCTTTATCTCCACCTATTCTTCTAGTAATCCTGTATCATTCGATCCGAATGTCTCAATCAGAAAGACGCAGGTGAAGACTGTTTGTGACAGCCGATACGGAATATTTAACGACATTATTTGCATCCGTCTACCGAACTTAGAGTCGCGATCGCTCTTTTCACAAATTCGATCTAAAAATCATGGCCCTTATTTTTGCAAATATCGCAATTATTGCAATTCGGAAGATTCGCGCCGAAGTATTCATAAACGAATTCCCTTCTGCATTTTTCCGATTTTAAATATTGAAGCATTTGGTAAAGACGTGTGAGACTTGCCTTCTTCCTTTCCTCTCTCAATTCCTTTGAAAGAAGTTCCACTGGCAATTCCCGTTCTATTCGCAGCGAATTTCTTTCCAATTCTCCGGAGGTTACACCGTGTCGTTCCAATAAATTTAAGACGGTCTGCAATCTGTGATCGCCTCGATTTTTATGCACTACTTTTGCCTGTAATTCTTCATAACTAATGGAGGAAAGTCGATCCCCAAGCTGACGCAAGATTTGGAAGGTTCTAAGGATAAAGGATTCATCCGGATTCTGCCATTCTATAAAATCCATCAACACGGCCAAATCATCTTGATTGTAAAAAAGATGGCAATCGGACGGATTACCGTCGCGCCCTGCCCTACCGATCTCTTGATAATAGGCCTCTAACGAGGACGGAAGTTCCGCGTGAACGATCGTTCGAATGTTCGGTTTATCCACCCCCATCCCGAAAGCATTCGTAGCCAAAAGAAGACTGTCCTCCGATTTTAAAAATTGGTTCTGAATCTTTCGCCGTTGATCGGGCGGCAACTGTCCGTGATAAAATTTATAAGGGATTTTTTTTAGATCCAACTTCTCGGCGAATTTTTCTAAATTCTTGATAAGGTTAAAGTAAACGATGGTGTTTCCGCTTTTCTCTTTTAATAAATCTAGGATCGCTTCGCTTTTTGAAGGTTCATCGAAGAAAGTTTTGACGTCCAAAAACAAATTCGGCCTGCATATTCCTTCGTTATAAATTCGAATTTCGGATTCGGATAATCCGATCTGCCGAATAATATCCGACTGTATTTCCCGAGTCGCGGTCGCGGTAAGAGCAATCGTAACAGGATTATGTAATACGTCTCGGAATTCGGAGATCTTGGTATAATCGGGACGGAAATCATGCCCCCACTGACTGATACAATGCGCCTCGTCGATCGCTAACAGTGAAATTTTTCTTGTTTGTAACGAATTGATAAATTCGGGCTTTCGAAACCGTTCAGGAGAAACATAAAGAATCTTGTATAACCCTTTCTTTATGTTTTCATAACGCTGAATTCTCTCCGACTTGGATAAGGAAGAGTTGATGAATTCGGCTTCGATCCCGAGCTGTTTTAATTTTCCGGTTTGATCTTGCATAAGAGCGATCAGAGGAGATATTACGATCGCTAATCCATCCAAGATCAAGGCGGGCATTTGATAGCAGATCGATTTCCCCATTCCTGTGGGCATCACTACAAGACAATGCCTGCCGGATACGATATCCCGTATAATTTTCTCCTGCGTAGAACGGAATTCGGAAATTCCGAACAATTGCTTCAATGCTGAAATAGAGGGCATTACAGTTACAATATCTCGAAGCCCGGATTCGACAAGCCTTTGGTCGATTCTCCGTTCGCTGAAAATAGGACTCGTCCAAACCTTAAAATCATCGATCTGTCTAGCTGTAATATATGTTGCCGATACCTTAGGATGAGTCCGTTTTGAGATTACGAAGCGTTCCGATATGTCTAGCGGGAGTTCCTTTTCCGTTACTCTCTCGATCGCTACAAAAAGGCCTTCTCCGGGAAGATCCTGACGGAAAATTCCTTTTTGAAGAAGTTCCTCGCCCTTCATATTCCAAGCGATTCCCGCAATGACTGCCGGAAGGAGATCAACCAAAGAATCCACGACCTCGACAGAATTCTTGGAAACATCGCTCCAACTTAAAATCTTCTTAGGATTCCCTTCCCTAACGGCAAGAACGATCACCGAAGAAACTGGCGATGAATGATTTGGAAGTTTTTTAGCCCCAATCCTTATGGACAAAGTCTTTTTCCACCACGTATACTTGCACGTTCGTCGATAGGATATCCGCCTCTCATCCACCGAGGATCGCTTTAGTCTGGGCGCCGGATGGACCGTAAGATTCTTAATCGTAATTTCTTCCCCCGTTTTTTCCTTCCAATAAGTCTTAAACGCAGGAATGATTTTGGCAAAAACCGGCTTTGCAACTCCGTAACCGACTAGAATCAGCTCACTCCCTTTTTTTTCCTGACTAGCCAAGGGAGAAAAATCCCAACGAGAGCGCGAGGATCAAAAGAATTAAACTATTTCGTTTCATAATAATAAGCTCCAGGCAAAAAATTTCAAAAGAATCCCTCGGCTTTGTTAGATACCGAAAGCTCTGTTGATGAGATATTTTTATCTGTTATATTATATTTATTATAATAAATAAAACTTTTTTTATAAAAATAGTACAAAATTTTTACTATAACAGATAAAATTCCTAATAATTAGTTACTGTGAAAATTGGAAAAAGAAAAAAAGAAACTGGCCCGCACCGGTTCGCTTAACATCCTCAATCTTCGAGAAGAATTTTCCAAGATTGAGTTTTTTCCTAATAAGGAAAAAACCGAGACCTGTCCAAAGAAAAGGAATCGAATATTTTCAAGGATGAGTTCTTGACTCCAATGATAAGAGAAGAAAACGTTATTGCCAGATACGTAATATTCTCAAATCGGAACCTCGACTAAAAAGCCGCCGATGAAACACCGAAAGGAAACGAGTGAATGCAAATAAAACCCGTCGTCTCGATCAAAAATCTTTCTAAAACATACGCCTCCGGGTTTCAAGCTCTAAAGAATGTAAGCTTGGAAATTCGCGATGGGGAAATTATAGCCTTATTGGGACCGAATGGAGCCGGTAAAACTACGTTAATCTCCATCATCTGCGGGATTGTAAATCCTAGCTCTGGCTCAGTTACAGTCGCAGGGCATGATATCATTCGCAATTATCGACAAACCCGCTCTCTTATCGGACTTGTCCCCCAGGAACTGACTGTTCACGCATTCGAAACCGTCTGGGCGACCGTCAGCTTTAGTCGCGGCCTGTTTGGGAAACCGCCAAACCCCGCTTATGTGGAAAAAGTATTAAAATCCTTATCGTTATGGGAAAAGAAAGACCAAACCATCATTACTCTTTCCGGAGGTATGAAACGACGAGTATTAATCGCCAAGGCGCTTTCCCACGAACCTTCAGTATTGTTCTTAGACGAACCCACTGCCGGCGTCGATGTGGAATTAAGGAAAGATATGTGGAATATCGTACGATCGTTGCGCGATAGCGGAGTGACTATCATTCTAACGACGCATTATATAGAAGAAGCGGAAGAGATTGCCGATCGGGTAGGAATTATAAATAACGGAGAATTGATTCTCGTTGAAGAAAAAAGCGAGTTGATGCATAAACTCGGAAAGAAACAGATCATCATCGACCTAATATCATCTTTGAATTCTATTCCTAACTCTCTCAACGGTCACGAATTAGAAATCACTAATAATGGCTTACAACTGGTCTATACTTACGATAGTAACGGAAAGCAAAACGGAATCACCTCTTTCTTGGACGATCTGCGCAACGCCGGTATCGGTTTCCGAGATTTAAATACGACCCAGAGTTCTTTAGAAGAGATCTTCGTTAAATTAGTAAAGGAGTCCAAATGAATTTTCACGCAATCAAAGCGATTTATGCTCTCGAAATGTCCCGGACCAGAAGAACTCTGATGCAAAGTATCGCGTCTCCCGTTATTTCCACTTCGTTATATTTCGTCGTGTTCGGCTCCGCCATCGGATCCAGAATCCAAGAAGTAAACGGAGTAGCATACGGATCCTTTATCGTTCCCGGTCTCGTCATGCTTACGCTTTTGACGGAAAGTATTTCCAACGCCTCCTTCGGAATCTACTTCCCCAAATTTACCGGAACGATTTATGAAATCTTATCCGCTCCCGTCTCCAGCCTGGAAGCCGTAATCGGTTTCGTCGGAGCGGCTGCTACTAAATCCGTTATCCTGGGCGTCATAATGTTAGCTACCGCATCGATGTTCGTTCCCATAAGAATCGTGCATCCGTTTCTAATGGCATTCTTCCTAATCTTAACCTGCATATCATTCAGCTTATTCGGTTTTATCATAGGAATTTGGGCGGATAACTTCGAAAAACTGCAAGTCATTCCCATGCTCATCATTACCCCGTTGGTGTTCTTGGGGGGAAGCTTTTATTCCGCGAATATGCTTCCTCCATTTTGGCAATCTATCACGCTCTTTAATCCGGTACTCTATTTAGTCAGCGGTTTTCGTTGGAGTTTTTTTGAGATTTCTGACGTAAGTGTTGAAGTGAGCTTGGCCATGATTTTAGTATTCCTGACTAGCTGTTTGGCCGTAGTGACTTGGATTTTCAGAACCGGCTATCACATTAAGAAATAATAAACTTTTACACATTCTTCCCAAAGGAAAACACTACTAAGCGCCCACTTTCATACGGGATCCTTCGCCGAATCTGGGCGAGGATCCGTGGATCCGTTTATACGCTTTGGAAAAAGCAAATGCGGAAGAGTAGCCGACAGTTCGAGCTACTTCTTCCAAAGTCGTATTTTGCTCCCGGAGAAGGGTCTTCCCTTTTTCGATCCTCAGTCTCGCGAGATAATCCATAGGAGTGCAACCGAGCGCCTCTCGAAATCGATTCGCCAACGAAGCTCGCGAAATACCGACGACTCGGGAAAGTTTCTCCAAAGTCCAGCCGTAAGACACTTTTTTGTGCAAGGCTTCCAGCACGGATAAAATTTTTTCATCCTTAAAAACGGTTCTCCAGCCCGGAGAAGACGACGGGTGAATTTCCAACCAATGCCGAATAACGTAGTATAAAAGAATATCGGTCAATCTTTGCAAAATCAAATCCGATCCTATGCCGGAATCGATTTCCTGAGAAATTAAAACCAGGGTCGTCTGCAGCGGATGATGGGAGGAAATTTCTCCCGACCGCACCAATATATGGTCGGGAAGCTCGAAGAAAAATGGATGTTGAGGAAAATCAGGCACCTCATACCTAACGGAAACAAAAGTCGTTAAAGGAATCTTATTCGACTTCGTTTCTTTCTCCGCAACTTCCTTGAATCGCAGGAGGTTCATGGCTTGTTGATCAGGAGACGATACAAGATCATGATCAAAACCTTTCGCAATGAACAGAATATCTCCCTTATCCATACGTATGGACTTACCTTTAAATCGTACGTAGCAGGAACCTTGCGAAAGCATATGAAATCCACCGCTCTTGTCGCAAGGGAACTTTAATCCCCATGCTTTATACATGGAGGTTCTAGCCAGAAGATCCGCTCTCCATCCCGCACCGGTCAATATTTCAGAAAGTAAGTCCATTTTTATAGTATTCGGGAAAATATCTAAAAGTCTATTCATTTATACGATTGGATATGTCTTTTAGATTCAAGGACATAGCCAAAAATCGAGAATCGGAGTATATTTCTAAATAAATAGGAGTGAAGAATTTATGAAAATTTTCGTATATGGCGGGACCGGCCTTGTTTCAGGCTTTATTGTAGATTTACTTTTAGCGTTAGGACACGAGGTATATGCCGGGACCCGCAAGCCGGAAAAAGGGGACAAAAAACAGAATCTGCATTGGGTTTTTGCCGATGCCCTCCAGCCGAATAAGGGTCTAGAGGTTTTAGAGAAGGTAGATCGGGCATTTTTTCTTTCTCCGCCGGGATATACGGATCAATATGCTATTTTGAATCCGTGGTTGGAGAAAGCTAAATTAAGAAAACTAGATAAAGTTGTACTAATGTCAGCAATGGGCGTGGATCAGGCGCCGCCGGAAGCTCCTTTCAGAAAACTGGAAATCGCGTTTGAAAATTCCGGACTACCCTTCACGATTTTAAGACCGAATTGGTTTATGCAGAATTTCCACACCTTTTGGATTTCGGGAATTCTGAAGGATAAGAAAATCTATTTTCCCGGAGGCGAAGCAAAAACCAGCTTTATCGATGCGAGGGATATTTCATCCGCAGCTGTATCCGTTCTTTTAAACGATTCGTTTAATGGAAAAGGAATCGCACTCACGGGTCCCGAAGCATTGACGCACCGGGAAGTAGCGGAGAAAATTTCAAGCGTGACAGGATTGGCCGTAAGTTACGTGGATATCACTCCGGAAGACTTTAAGAAAGGACTATTACAGGCGGGTCTTCCGGAAGATTACGCCAATTTTATGGTCTATATCGCCGGAGCGCTCAAAGAAGGTTATTCTTCTCCCGTATTGACGAGCGTTAAGGAACTGACCGGAAAAGAACCGATCCGATTCGATAAGTATGCTTCGGACAACAGGGCAGCTTGGTTGAACTAGATTCAATAGAGAGCGGCGGTTTACCGTTGCTCTCTTGCAATAAAAATGTCAAATCCTTGATACACCGAATGGATTAATCACAAATATATATATAATTTCGGATGAAAATCCGGGACTCTTCCGTCTAACCGTTCGCTGCGAATAAATCGCGGAAGCGGAATACTTTCTTTTTCGCACAACCCATAATCTTAAATACGATTTCGTAAGATGAACATAACGCAATTTAGAACATCTCTCTCCTATTTCGACTTGCTGCATATGGGTAAAATAGAATGAACTTGACTTTCCATAATTTCCTCATAATCTTTCAAATCCATCATGTATGATTCTATTTTGTTTTCTCATCATGCTATCGGCGTTTTTTCACTTTTTCTTTTAACTTGCGTTCTCTCCGGATTCCTTATCTTCAAGAAAAACAAGACGCTTCCAACATATTATTTAATCATAATGTATCTTGCCTACGGAACCATGTTCCTGGGATATTTTATTTCGTATTCATTATTCGATCCGATATCCGCATATCATCGATACCTAACGGTGTTCATGATATTCGGAATCATCGCCTTTATCGGATTTTCCTATAATTTTCCTAAAAATATCCATCCAAAAGAATCCAAAATTGTCATTATCCTTAGCTTAGTCATCGGTTTGGGAGCGTGGTTCCATTTTGTTTATAAGACTTACGGCAAAGAGAAAGTCTTTTCGTTTACTGCTCATCAATTCAGCTTCGATTTCGGAAAAGAAGCGAGCGCGGCTATTCTTTTATGTTTCATTATCAGCATAGTTATATTAGTCAGAAAAATTCTATTTTACTCCTCGTATTCCGGTATTCTTCAAAAGTGGAAAGATTATTTCGCAGGATCCATCTCCGTTATTCGCATCCCAACTCAATTCGCGTTAGGAATTCCTATCGGAATTATTAAAATCGTCTTCGCCAAAGGAAAAGAAGCGATCGCACTACGAGCATTTTTATTCACGGTAATATTAAATATTCTGAATGCGTATAACAACGTATTAAACAAATCCGGTGCGATTTCGTACGATACGTTTGCCATCGCGTATTTCATCCTATCGGTAATCGCGATCTTCTTTATTCAGAGCGCATATTTAAACCATTCTCCAGAGCCAACCAGCTTTATGGTGAAGATTCTCTCAAGCGCGGTCGTTAGTTTGATTTTAGCGTTAGGAGCCATTAGCTATGTAACCGTCTTTGCGATCGATAAAGCCAATGAGAAAGAAAATATCGTAGAAATGAATGCCGTTAAAAAAGCGATAGAGAATGGGGACGGCATCTATCCCGATAACGTTAAATATATCCTTTCCCGAAAATCCGGATCCGGATTTTTCGACCATAATTATAATATAGTATTTTCGAATGATTCTTCTTTCAACTCATCGACGTTACAGAAAGGAGAAGCTCAATACAAAAAACAGGAACTTCATGAATTAATAGAGCGGAACAAGAATAAATACAGAAATAAATCGGAAAGTGAAATTCTATCCCTCTCCTCGGAAGAGTTAAAGGGAATTCAGCTGCCTCTCCATACTAGATTGTACCGAATGGCCGGAAGTTTTTATACTCATTACGACTTTGAAATCGGTCGCACGAGATACGAAGTGGGCTTTAGTTATCGTGAATTCAGGGAAGTCATTCATAATGTAGCCCGCTGGCTAGTCTTAATACAGTTAGGAACAACGATTTTTATTTTGATATCTTTTCCGATATTGCTACACGTAAGCCTAGTCAATCCACTGAATAAATTATTATCCGGCGTTGAAAAGGTAAACCACGGCGATTTGACCGTCAACGTTCCGATTAAAACCATGGATGAAATAGGTTTTCTATCCCTGTCCTTCAATTCTATGGTCGACTCGATTCGAACCGCGAGGGAAGAACTGCAGGACCACGCAGACCATCTAGAGGAAAAAGTGGAGGAACGAACCAAAGAAGTTCAGGAGAAGATGCGGGAAGTCCAGCAGTTAAAGATCCAGCAGGACGGTGATTACTTCCTGACTTCCTTGCTAGCAAAACCGCTTTTTTTTAATGCGAACAAATCCGCGATTGTGAATACGAATTTCATAATTAGACAAAAGAAATATTTCGAATTTCGCAATAAGCAAGGAGAACTTGGCGGAGATATCTGCCTAACCGGAAATTTGAGGCTTGGTACGGCCGATCGATTCAAAAAATACACCATGGCGATGAACGGCGACGCGATGGGGAAATCGATGCAAGGAGCAGGCGGTTCCTTGGTTATGGGAGTCGTTATGAACTCCATTATGGCGCGATCGGCCGCAAATAAAAGAATCCTAGACAGGACTCCGGAAGAATGGTTAACCGACGTCTATCATGAAATTCATTCGGTATTCAAAAGCTTCGATGGAAGCATGGTTATCTCAGCCACCACCGTGTTGATCGATGACGAAAGTGGCGAAATGTTTTATTGGAACGCGGAGCATCCGTTTTCGGTCTTGTATCGTGACGGCAAAGCATCCTTTATCGAAACGGATCTAGAGCTTAGGAAGTTAGGACTCGATTCGGAATACGAATTTAAAGTTAAAAAGTTTCAATTGCACGAAGGTGATGTCGTCATACTTGCTTCGGACGGAAGGGACGATCTTTTAATAGGTACTAATAACGGAAAAAGAATCATAAACGAGGATGAAACGATTTTTCTCGGAGTAGTAGAGAAAGCGAAGGGGGAAATCGACGAAATCGAGCATAATATCCGACAAGTCGGAGAGATTATCGACGATTTATCCATACTCCGAATCGGCTATCAGGAAGTTGGAGCGCAAACTCTTACGAACGGAAACTCCGAGAGAGATGATTCGGAGGAAAAGACAACCATACAAAATTTGTATAAAGAAGGACGAGAGCTATATAAAAACGGAGAAGTCCAAAAAGCGATATCCATTTTGCTAGACGCGTATACGACCGATTCTTCGAATCAAAGACTGAATAAGCTATTAGGTTTGATGAGCTTTAAGGAAAAGGACTACCCTTTGGCGGTAAAAGTTCTGAGTCGGTATTTATCATACGATCCTGATACGGCCGAACTTTGGCATTATCTCTCTATCGCGGAAAAACGATTAGGAAATCTTGCAAACGCTTTGGAAGCCGCGACAATGGTCAACAAACTCCAACCCTTAAATGTTCAAAATTTGATACATCTTTCGGATCTAAATCGCCTGCTAGGCAACAAGGACGAAGCTATCGAATTCACGAAAACCGCGGAGGAGATCGATCCGGAAAACAAGAACGTAAGAAAATTGAAAAAACTTTTAGAGATCGAATAGAGGAAAATTAATCTATTCGCTTGTAAAGGAATCGACGTGACACCGAGTTTGTACTGCTAAAAGCCGAGCATTCGAGAAAACTCACACCCGCGATATTCATTCTGTCTCTTATCGAAAGCGAAATGCTTCGCATAAGAAATTTTGATACGCGAAATTAGTTGCGATATTTTTTATTTGACTCCACGTAGATATACGCCTAGCATGATAGCAGCTTACTGTTTTCTTGTCTAGATTACAATTTTGTAAAAAAACAGGATTCTTTCTTGTTCGCCTTTATCGGAAGTATCGAGAGGAATGAAAGCTATTTCAGCCGTTTTACGGCGCTTCCATATGATACGGTTTATTTATTCAATTTTCATACTCGCGGTATGTTTCCTAAATTCACCCAATGATATCCAGGAACGAATCCTACAAGCGGATCTTGTCTGGGTAAAGAGCGGTTCCGAAAATATTTCCGTTCCGTGGCAGAAGTATAGACTTAATTACTTTGCCAACGTCCTTGCGGTCTTCGATCAGAACGAAGGTAGCCAACAAGTCGAGAAAGACAAGGCAAGCCATTCCGACAGCCGAGTTTTTGCACGAACTTTAACTTTTTTATTCATAGAATTTCTCGATACTCCGATTAAGCCGCTCGCATGCGTGCCGAATCTTTTTTCGAGACCGCCTCCCGAATCGCTCCTCATCTAAGCAATCTCATCGCCTTCTTGCGAGTACGTCTATTTGTCCAAACCCGGACAGATAGTCGAAAAAAACGTAGTTCTTTGCAGACGCTTTTTACTCCGAATGTAAAGCTACGTTTCCTTAATAAGAATTTAGAAAGTGTCATCCATATGAAATTCGTAAAAAGAATATTCTTCCTTCTATTGATTCAATCTATCGCGATATTCCCGGTCGTCGGACAAGAAGAAATCAAAACCGAGGATCCAGTCGAGAGACCTTCCGAAGGTAAAACTCCGGCGAACGAACCGAGCCGGGCAAAACCGGATGTAATCAAGTCGGAAGCAGGAAAACTTCTCGATTCGTTGGATATCCACGGATTTGTGGATGTATATTATCAAGACAATAATAATCAATCGTCCGGAACTCAAACTGACACTTCGCGAGGTTTTGAAACGTACAATCTTCAATTTACGGTCAATCTTATCAAATTAGAAATTCAAAAACACGCAGATAAGAAGGATCCTTGGGGATTTCGCCTAGACTTGATGAACGGAACGAATACGATCTATCAAGAAGTCCCTCGCAGTCAGACGAATTCCATTAACAACATGAACGCATTTCAGCAGGCATATGTATCTTTATATCTAGACTATCATAAAGGATTTACCGTCGACGTCGGAAAGATGGCGACGCACATGGGCTATGAAAAGATAGAATCTAAGAATAATCCGAATTATACGATAGGAGCGATATTTTTTAATACCACATCTTTCCTGCATACTGGCGCGCGCATAAAGGGTAAAATCACGGATGATTGGGACATTGCATTCTATCTTTATAATAGCGGATTGGGCTCCGGATATCAAAACGCGTCTTTTCTTACTTCCACGAATCCGGTATCGAATCCGACCAACACGAATATAGTGATCGACGGATTTAGACAGCAAAAAGCGTATGGAACGCAAATTAAAGGAAATCTAATTAAGGATAGACTGTTATTTACGTATAACACTCTTTTTAGCAGCGATAATCCCTTCGCTCGTCAAAACCCTTCGCAAGAATATCTCGGCCAGACGATTAACTCTCAGACGGGAATCCAAAATTCGGCGCCCGTACAATCCCGAGGGAAATTTTTTCAGGATATGTGGAATACCAACGAAGTCATACTTTCCCTTACCTTAATGGAAAAGTGGACGCTGGATTTGGATTGGGTGCACGGCGAAAAGGGAGGAAGCGTATCGACAAACAATTCGCTCTTACAACAGGAATATAATCCGAACGGAGTCATCAACGCATCCACATTGTTAACCGGGCAAATTACGCCGGTCCATATCAAATCCATTTATAACGCCTACGGGGTATGGTCGAAATATAAGATCAATGAGAAGCTGGATATAAACGGAAGATTCGAATACATCGACGATAAAAGCAATAATGGGGCTCTAATTTCCGGTCCTGGCGTTGCCGGCAATCCAGCCGAGAAGCAGTATGAAAAGGATTTTTATTCGAACGCGGCAGACATCATCCTTCAATCCTTGAACTTGAATCCGAACTCACCGGCATATGGACCGTACAATCCGTTGACCCTACACACCGTTATGGTCGAAAGAATTGATAAGAATCAAAGAGATTATTCGGGATTTCGAAATTACGGGCAATACCATACTTTAACTATCACTCCCGTTCTGAATTGGACACAAAACCTTCAATTTAAACTAGACATTCGAAGAGATTGGGCGGACGGCTTACAATTCGTGGATAGCGGCGGACATCGACTTAACTATCAAAATGGACTTACTCTTGGAATTGTTGCAAAGTTTTAATTACAGCTCGGTATTTTTCGTCGTATATAAGGATATAAACCTTTGAACAAAAAATATTTCCTATATACTCTCAATATATTTCTGTTTGTTAATGTCCTTATTCTTCCTTCCGGTTTTTTGTCCGCACAACAGGACCTTTTCAACGTTCCCGCAATGAAAATCACCGAAAAGGGAAAGAATTTCATACAGGAACAAATCATTTTTTATCCGGTTCAAACTCAATTTGATACGACCTATGTGCACGGTTTGGGAAATAATCAGGAGATCGGAATTAGCGCATTTAATTATTTTTTAACTTCGCCATATACCAATAGCCCGGCAACAAACATCTCCGCTTCGTTAGGGCCTTACCCGACAGCGGCGCCTAATTTCCAATTCGTTTATCAAAAGAAATTCGAACCGACAGAAATTTTTCATGTAAGCGTCGGAACAAAGACGGGAATCGCGTCCGGTGCAACGCCCGCAAGTTCCAGCTTTGCAACCTATAATTTCTTGGTAACTTCGACGAAAATAGAGAGTCTTCGCACAACACTCTTTATCGGAGCTTATTCGGGGAACGCCGCTTTTTTTGGATATTACAAACATCGGCTTTTACCCGGCTCCGAGTCTAGTATTAGTCTTGTCGGAATGATGTACGGAATAGAAGTCGATATTGTGCCCGAAAAATTTAGGCTCGTTTGCGATATGATCGCAGGAGTAAACTCCGTAGGTGTGTCGGTTTGCGGCTTTTCTTATGATTTTAGTAAGTCTTTTTTCATTTCCGTCGGGTATCAAATTCCGAACCCTAAGGATGGAACGTTCAATCCTCATGCTTTATTGATAGAGCTGAACGCCTATTTTTAATCGGATGTCGGATCCTACCGATACATTCACATTCTATTTTCATAATACATTAAAATTTCCATCACAGGAAAGACACCATTGACGTTTTGGGATGAAATAATTCGGCTGTAATAGTAAAATAAAATAGCAGAAGCCCGGCCGACTTGCTCGCGGAGACAAGGGCGCTCATTAAAAGTTCTCTCGGAGGGACACCCGTCAGCCGACCGGAACTATTCTTATAGATTCTGCATCCTGTCCCCCCGCAGGAGTTCCGTCCCTCTATATCCTTGTCATTAACCAGAATAGTAGGAGAGGAAAATCGTCGACGCATATCGGTAGATTCGATCGAATCTTTATTGATCTCTGAAATGTTTTCAGCTAGTTGGAGTTCTTTTAATATATCGGAAATTATCTCCTTAGTTGCCGCAACATTCGGACAATTTGTTTCGTATATTAATTCTATCTTCAAAATTGTTCTCCAAAAGATTTAGAATCGGACAAGGATCGGTTACGTTCGTCATTTCGCATGCGTCGTGCATTTCTAGTAGGATTTTTTCGAGTTTCCTAAGTTCCGAAAGTTTACGACGAATTTCGCCCAACTTATTTCCGATTTTCGATTTTATGCGGGAGCACTGATTCGAATTTTGCATCTTCAAATCTAATAGCTCTTTAATCTCCTCCAAATTAAAGCCTAACCTCTGGCTTCTACGGATGAAACGAATTCGAAGAACCGCCTCGGCATTATACAATCGATAGCCGGCAGGACTCCGAGCAGGCTTGTTTAGAAGATTCAACGACTCGTAGTAACGGACAGTTTGAACCGAAACTTCACTTTGATTTGCCACTTGGCCGATTTTCATAAACTTTTGCATACAGTTTAATCCCTATAGCGAACTATAGAGTCAATACCCGTTTTTAAAAAAGCTATTTTTAGCGGTCATATTCCCCTTGGTTCTCATCAAGACAGACTTGTACATTTGGCAATTTATGACTACGCAATGAGCGGGAATATTCATAATTATCCGCGGGAGAACCTATGATTTTTGGATGATTTTGGATTTTCATTGCTAATTATGGAGTATATGAACAGCAAAGCCGACCTCTCTTCCAATCTAGAACAAGAGGATTTTAACGATTCCGAAAAGGCATCCGTTTATAAGGCGATATATAGTAGAAGGGATATCAGAGCATATACGAGTAATCCGATCGATGAAGATATCATTTATAGACTGCTCGATGCCGCACATCATGCCCCCTCGGTCGGGTTTATGCAACCCTGGAACTTTGTAATAATACAGGATGCATCGATAAGAAAAAGAATTTACGATCATTTCATAGATGTAAACGAGCGCGCGGCTAATCTGTATCAGGATGATCGTAAAGTAAAATACTCGTCTTTGAAACTCCAGGGAATTTTAGACTCACCGGTCAATATACTCTTTACTTGCGATAGAAATCGCGACGGTCAAAACGTTCTCGGAAGATCCACCAATAAGGATACGGATATTTATAGCACGTGCCTGGCGGTTCAAAACTTTTGGTTGGCTGCGAGGGCGGAGGGATTGGGCGCCGGGTGGATGAGCATTCTCGAGTCAGAATTCATTCGTGAGTTATTGGAAATCCCCGAAAACGTTTTACCTATCGCATACATGACTTTAGGCAAACCGGTATGGACGCCGAAAGAACCGATGCTGGAATCCGTCGGATGGAAACATCGGGAAAATCTTTCCGATCTCGTTTTTAAAGACAAATGGGGAATCAAGTATAACCCTTATTCGCTGAATCGAGATATTGCAAAGGAAACTTTTCCTATCTCCTCTCAAGAGAGATTAGACTCGCTTACTAAACCTAAACAATCTCTTGGTTTTATCGAAGAATGTATAATAAAAATAGCAAATACTCAAAAAAAGCAATTCCCATCATCAAAAGAAAAGGCGATTTTCCTTTTCGCCGGAGACCATGGAATCGTTTCGGAAGGAATAAGCGCCTATAATAGCGATGTAACCGCGCAAATGATGTATATGTACATTGCAGGAGGTGCCGCGATCAATTCGATAGCCAGAAAAAATCGAATCGATTTAGTTTTGTTTGATATGGGAATCAATCATGATTTTAATAATGCACCAGGAATGAAGCATTTGAAAATCAGAAATGGAACTAGAAATTTTTTAGAAGAGACGGCAATGACGCAAGAAGAAGCGGGGCTTGCGTTCGAAAATGGCAAAGATGTCGTACGAAAATTAGGGACAAAATACGATATGATAGGTCTCGGAGAGATGGGTATCGGAAACACTACGGCATCCACAGCAATCGCTTCCGTTCTTTTGAATAAGGATCCTCTGACTCTTACCGGGGCAGGCACCGGCATTGGAAATTCTACCTTATTAAAGAAAATTGAAATTATTCAAAAGGGAATTTCGAAACACGGAAGCCGAACATTAAACGAATGGCAAGCCCTCGTTTGTTTCGGCGGTTATGAAATAGCGGCGATGGTCGGAGTTATCGAAGAGGCATATTCCTTAGGAATTCCCGTTGTATTGGATGGGATGATCACTAGCGTAGCCGCCTTAATTGCTTATAGAAGGAACCCCGGAATCGTTTCAGTACTCATTGCAGGTCATATTTCAAGGGAGCCCGCTCACCGATTTATATTAAACGAACTAGGCTTAAGGCCGGTTTTGGATTTGAACTTAAGCCTAGGGGAAGGATCGGGATCCGCGCTTGCAATGGGAATTTTGGATACCGGATGCGTGCTTTTTCGAGAAATGAAGACTTTTGAAGAAGCTAATATTAGATTTGCAGAAAACGAAGACGCGCGACTTTAAGAAATCGGACGGATCATATTGCCATCACGGGTCCATCCAGATACGTCAATAATCAAAATGGGAGGAATGAGATGACTAAAGCAAGAATGGAGGCTTTTAGTGACGCCGTTTATGCAATCGCATTGACGATTCTAGTTCTCGAGCTTAAAATTCCGACGGTCGAACCCAATCGACTATTTCAGGCTGCTCTGAATCAACTACCGAAACTTCTAGCGTTTATCTTAAGTTTTGTTATCGTTGGAAAATATTGGGTCGCTCATCATTCGATGCTTAATTTAATCAAGCAGGTCAACCATGTCTCATTGTGGTTGAATTTATTATTGTTAATGTTTGTCTGTTTTATCCCCTACCCGGCGGGAATATTGGGCGAATATCCATACAGTCAATTTGCGATTATCTTATATTCGATCAGCCTTTCATTCGTAAATATAGCCGGAGCTATTTTTTGGACATATACGACGTTCAAGGAAGAGAATACGATCGGAATAAGCCGAGAATTTAGAAAATACGTAATTTGCATTCATTTGTTTCCGTTAATTCCGTATTCATTGGCGGTTTTATTTACTTTCTATTCGATGACGGTTTCGTACATACTCATAGTGATCGTCCCGATATTATTCATTATTCCTAATAGATTTATAGTCAGGACTCCCCCGCCGTTACCATAGATTCATTTATCATTGTTGAAGAAGATCTTTCCGAATCCTCTAAAGCCAAGACTTCACGCTAGCTTTGGTATCTTGACGATCGAATTTAGAGAATTTTAATCTTCAAGGGTTCTTAGATTTCGGGTTATTAAAAAATTCCGAGAATTCGCTAATAAAATGATGGCGATTCAAAAGTTTCACAAAATTAGAATTTAAGATAAGTCTCTCCATAATCGTCAAGCGGTGAGTTTTCGTATTATTCTTCAAAGTTTAATTTTTTCGGAAGCACGCAGTATTGAAAGAATAATGGAATCGATTGCATTTAAAGAGCAAATCCATCTTTATCCGATAATAGAGATATATTTTCTTCATAAAGCGATAACCGAGCTCTAAAAAATATTAGAGCTCGGTAGTATCATTTCGATTCACTCTTCTCTTTATATTTTCCGATAAGTGAAATTCATCGTACTGAAGTCGACTCTTTTGGGCTCATTCTTGAAAAAGATTTGTAAAGAAGCTTATTCCCACCGGGCGGTTTTCCGATGTCCACTCCCGCCTTTAACAGATCCGATTTTAAATCCTTGCGGAAACCGTGATAATCCACTTCGACCGCATGACGTTGACCGCCTCCGAAACTAAAATGCGGATGATCAATCTCATATTGAATGGCGGCTTTCAAATCCTTCGGCCGTTGGTATCTTCCTAAGATTTCTAAACACGCCAATTTTGCTTGATAGTCGGCCATCGGCCAAATGCAACCGACGGGCTGGAATAAACCTATAAAATAAAGATTCGGGTAATCAGCATGCATCATCTTTCGGTAAAGGGGAATTTTTTCCGCGTATTGAAAATCGATAAAAGATTTATCGAAAAAAGGAAAGGTTGTCCAAAATCCCGTACAGGCACAGATAATGTCATAACGTTCCTTCATCCCGTTAACGAACTCTACTTCCTTACCGTGCAACGCTTTGATGGCGGGCCTCGGTACGATTCGCCCATGGCGAATAAAGTCTAATAGATCCGAATTTAGAGTCGGGTGATGACTGAGAGCGAGCGTAGTATTTTCGGGCAACCCGTAACTTTTATACGAACCTTGAAGAAGATGGAGAAGCTTTGTCAACGTGTACTGTTTTATTTTTGCCGGAATCCATCCCGGAGTCAATGCAGCAAATACGTCGGAAGGCATTCCGAATAGGAATTTTGGAAAAAACCATTGAGGGCTTCTCATGGAGAGTTTTACGCTTTTCGCAACTCTGGCGGATTCAACGGCAACGTCGCAAGCCGAGTTTCCACCGCCGATAATCAAGACATCCTTACCTCTCCATTCTTCCGTCACGCCTTTAAAATCGTGAGAATGCAGAAACTTACCGGTAAACTTTCCTTCGTATTCGGGAAACTTAGGATTCCAATGGTGTCCGTTTGCGACCATGAGGACGTCAAAGTTCTCGGTTTTTTTCTTACCGGCCGCATTCAAGAATTCGACCTTCCAGTCGCCCGTCGGAGTACGGGTTATCTTTTGAATCGTATGCTTAAACCGAATCTTATCATACACTCCGAAATGCTTCGCGTAAGACTCGAAATAGGCCTGAAGCTGCTTATGATTAGGGTAGTCAGGATAATCGTCAGGCATCGGAAAATCTTCGTATTCCGACCAAACCTTGGAACTGATAATGTGGGTATTTTCGTAAACACTAGAGTGACCAGTCTTAGCATTAAAAACCCAATTTCCGCCTACCTTATCATTTTTCTCGAAAACCACCACGTCCAATCCGTACTGAACGCAATTTTTTCCTGCTGCAATTCCGCTGGGCCCGGCTCCGACGACGCAAACACGTTTATTCGGCTGCATGAAATTTTTCCCTTCCCTTTTTATGAGAGCATTCATTAATTTAGTCAAAAATCCAACAAATGTCACGTTTTCAAATATCTTACTTTTGTCGGATTTCGGAGCAAGAAATTTTTCGCTCCCGAAAATATTCTAATTTAAAGAAATATAACAAATGTTAGATAATTCTTCCAAATCATCGAGAATTTTATCGGAAAGCAAATCGCTTTCGCGTTCTAGAACGCCTTTACAGGAACGTTCTCAATTGAGAGTTGCCTTAGTTCTCGCAACCGCAGAAAGGATTCTGGAAAAAGTTGGTCCGGAAGAGACTTCGATACCGGAAATCGCCAAACAGTCGGGCGTTCCTAGAGCGAGCATTTACCAATTTTTTCCCGACAAGTATGCTCTGTTTACAAGGCTCGCAGAAATACACTTGGCAAAGGTAGGCGAAATATTGGCGCGTAAAGCCTCCAAAGATACGAATATCTCCTGGAGAAAATTAATCGGAGTGCTTGTGAACGCCGCATCGGACTATTACGATTCCACACCGGTCGCGAGCATGCTCATCCTAGGCGGACCTTTTAGTAGAAATGCTTATCTTGCTCAAGAAGTCACGATCGATACGATTGGCGCCGGAGTTCGGATACAACTTTCAAAACTGAAAAAGCCGTTGCATCTCCCTAAAAAACCGGATATTGCCACTCTCGGAGTCGAGATCGCCTTCGCATGTATGAAACGAGGTTACTATAAGGAAAATAGAATTTCCAAGGGGATTCGCGAACAAGCGAACAATGCCGTTACCGCTTATTTTTCGCATTGGGCAAAGTGAGAATAACGGATCAGTTATCCTCGTCCGCCCAGCCCACATCCGATAAAAAGTCGTCATACGACCCGTCAAATATGCGAATCGTATTATTATCAAAAACGATTAATTTAGTAGCTACAGCCTTTAGATGCATTTCATTGTGAGTAACCATAATTACGGAACCGTCGAACTCGTCTATCGCTTCGATTAAAGAGTCGCAAGACTGCATATCCAAGTGATTGGTCGGCTCGTCCAAGTATAAAAGATTACACGGCGTAACTAAAATTTTTCCGAGAAGCACCCTACTTTTTTCCCCGCCGGAAAGAACTTTAATTTTCTTTAATGCTTCATCGTCGGAGAACATCAATCCGCCGGCTATGGTTCTAGCCAACCATTCCGAACAGGACTTATCCGCATTCATGATTTCTTCAACCACGGTGGAATTCTCGTTTAGATTCAATTTATTAGTCTGTCCGAAATATCCTTCCTTTAATGTAGGATGTTTTTGAACTTTTCCTCGAGTCGGCGATAATTCACCTGCGAGAAGTTTCAACAGAGTCGACTTCCCTTTTCCATTCTTTCCTATAATACAGATCCGATCTCTCTTTCCGACCGAAAGAGAAAAATCTTCTATCAAATACGGTTCCTTACCTGTATATGAAAAAGAAAGATCTTCCACTGAAAGCATTTGATTCGCTGCAAAAGGTGCGCTATTAAAATATAATTCCAAATCTTGAATGGCCTCTAATGCCTTCATTTCCCCTTGCTTTTCCAATCTTTTGACTCTCGATTGGGCCCTGCTTGCAAAACTCGCCTTGGCTTTAAATCGGGCGATGAATATCTCTTCCTGCTTTCTCTTCTTAGCTTCATTCAATCGGGTTCTTTCGTAGATTTCTTCCGCTTGATTGATCTGATTGTAAAGCTTGTCGGTGTCGCCTTGGACTTTGATAGCTTTGGACCGATGAATCGCGGCAGTGTGGGAAACGACGCTATCCATGAAACTTCTATCATGTGTCACGAGAATGATCTCCCCCTCCCATTCTCTAAGAAATTCCTCCAACCAACGAATCGTCACGATATCCAAATAGTTATTCGGTTCGTCAAGCATCAGCAAATCGGGTCCGGAAACTAGAAGTTTTGCAAGATTCATTCGGATCTGGTACCCGCCTGAAAATTCCTCGGGGTTCCTTTCCATGTCGGCTTCGGAAAAACCCAGACCGGAAAGTATTTTTTCCACCTGCCAGGTTTCATATTCTTCGCCTTCTGGGAGTCCAAGGGCGCATTCTTCCAGCACGGTCGATTTCGTAAACTTCAAGTGTTGTTGCAAATGGCCGATTTTATAGCCCTTTGGGACGGTGATCGTTCCCTCGTCGGGCTCTACCGATCCTAGAATCATCTGAAACAGAGTAGATTTGCCATGGCCGTTGCGACCGACGAGTCCCAATTTTTCTCCCCGATTTAAACTCAAATTCAGATCATCAAAAAGCATCTTCGAGTTATACGTCTTCTGAAGGTTGGATATCTTGATCATTTAGGATTGCGCTCGCGATTGATATTAAAACCAAGGTTTTCGATCTGGGTAAGATTTCTATTCGGATTTAAGAGAAAGAACGAGAAATCTGCCGATTAACCGGAAAGACGGGCGGGGTTTCGTAATGGCAGTCTGAATTACCGTGCAAAGTTAAAAACTGCAAAGGGACGAAAATAGAAAGCCCACACCTATAATTTTACGGAACCTAAATAGCAAAGAAATAAAATTGCCGACTTCTTTCGCTTCATCAAAAAGATTAAACGAAATAATGCAATCGTCCAAATATTTCAAAAATTATAATAAAATAAATTAATCAATATATTCTAAACAAATAATATTGTATATTTTCATAAACTTATTAAATATTCGATAAGCAATATCTCATTCCATCCATTGATAAAAATCACTCGCTAAAGTAATCCGCACTGCCCAAAGTAAATTGTCTATTCAAACCAATTCATAAACATTGAATTATACGAATATTCAGATACCGTATTATTAATCGATAAATCTGATAGATAGTAGACCCGGCAAAGTATGGATCTTCGGAGAAAAGAATGAAGAAAGAGCAGAAATCGTCTTACAATGGTAAAGAAAAAATCGAGAACCGTGCATATTTAGTGGGAGGCGGAATTTCTTCCCTATCGGCAGCCGCGTTTCTTATCCGAGATGCCGGATTCCCCGGCAATAAAATCAGTATTCTCGAGGAATCAGCCATAAGCGGCGGCAGTCTGGACGGTAGCGGAACTGCTCGAGAAGGTTATGTAATTCGAGGAGGACGAATGATGAACTTATCTTACCTTTGCACATACGATTTATTTTCTTCCATCCCCTCGTCTTCGGACCCTAGCGTTTCCGTATATCAAGAAATACTAAATTTTAACCGTAAAATCAAATCTCATTCCTTAAGCAGGGTAGTAGAGAAAGGACGAAAAATAGACGTCTCTAAGATGGGGTTCAATCATAAAAATCGAATGGAATTACTCCGACTTTTAGTGAAATCTGAAGAATCCTGCGGAAACGATCAGATTCGGGATTTTTTTTCCGATTCGTTTTTTGAAACGAATTTTTGGTATATGTGGGCGACCATGTTTGCGTTTCAGCCCTGGCATAGCTTAGTCGAATTTAAACGTTATTTGCATAGATTTATCCACGAGTTCCCTAGAATCAATACTCTTGCCGGCGTAGATCGTACCCCTTTAAATCAGTTTGATTCGTTAGTCTTACCGCTCCAGAAATGGCTGCAAAGGAATGGGGTCAAATTCGAATACGATTGCAAAGTGACCGACATCGATTTTCAAATAGATACGCTGCGAAAAAAGGCCGTTGGAATTCGTTACACTCAGAAAAGGAGGAGTAAAAATATTTCGCTTAACGATAATGATCTCCTTCTGATTACGTTAGGCTCAATGACCGAAGGCTCGGATCTAGGATCTATGAAAAAGGCTCCGAAATTGCTTTCCAAAAAGGACGGAGGATCATGGCCATTATGGGAAAAGATAGCGAGTAAGAATAATGAATTCGGACACCCGAAAATTTTCGACGAAAGAATTTCGGAATCCAAATGGGAGTCCTTCACCGTCACATTCAAAGATCCGTCTTTCTTTGATAGAATGGAGCAGTTTACCGGCAACAAAGCCGGGACAGGTGGACTCGTCACTATCAAGGACTCGAACTGGTTGATGTCGGTCGTACTCGCACACCAACCCCATTTCCTTAATCAACCTCCAAATATACAAGTATGCTGGGGATACGCACTCTTCCCGGACAAAATCGGAAATTTCGTTCATAAGCGAATGTCGGATTGTTCGGGTGAAGAGATTTTACGGGAATTACTCGGCCATTTGCAATTCGATGACGATCTAAAGAAAATTATAAAACATGCGATTTGCATTCCTTGCATGATGCCCTTTATCACTAGTCAATTCCTGACGCGCGAATCAGGCGATCGTCCGGCAGTCGTTCCGAAAGGCGCCGTTAATTTCGGATTCATGGGTCAGTTCTGTGAAATTCCGGATGATGTCGTCTTCACGGTGGAATATTCCGTCCGTTCGGCTCAGATGGCCGTTTATTCTTTATTGAACGTAAAAAAAGAAATTCCGAAAGTTTATAAGGATCCGAACACGTTGAAAATGCTTTTCGAAGCGACTAAGACAATGTTTCGGTAATAGTTTTAGTATCAAACCGAAGGCAAAATTACTTCTCTTATTAACGCACGAAAATCGACTACTTCTCATAACGAATCCGGAAAGAAGCGAACTCTTTCCGGATTCTACGATTAAAATTCAACTCTCAAGATACTTTCAATTTTTCTCGCTTTACGCGAATCCGACTAAAGGATAAAACAGCTTCGCGATTCGCGATGAGGAAATAAATCACAATGATCAATCACCAATACCGTCTTGCTGCTCGTCCTGTCGGCTTACCGAAACAGACAGATTGGACATATACCGAAGAACCGACACGTTCTCCTTCCGACGGAGAAATTCTAGTTAAGATATTATATATTTCTTTAGATCCTGCGATGCGTGGTTGGATGAACGACGTAAAGTCGTACGTTCCACCGGTGAGAATCGGAGAAGTGATGAGAGCCGGAGCAATCGGTAAAATCATCGAATCTAAGAACCCCGACTTCAAAAACGGAGAGTACGTTTATGGGGTTTTTGGAGTACAGGAATATGCGATCTCCAACGGAAGAGGCGTAACTCGAGTGGATTCCTCGCTCGCGCCTTTGCCGATTTACCTTGGAGCTTTAGGAATGCCCGGAATGACCGCATATTTCGGACTCTTAGACGTAGGGAAAGCGAAGTCAGGGGATGTCGTCGTCGTATCGGGCGCTGCAGGTGCGGTAGGAATGATTGTTGGACAAATCGCAAAGATCAAAGGATGTCGCGTAATCGGCATAGCGGGAGGAGCCGACAAATGTAAATACATCGTGGACGAACTCGGCTTCGATGCGGCGATCGATTACAAATCGGAGGATATAAAGAAATCGCTTCGAAAACATTGTCTGAAAGGGGTCGACGTATATTTCGATAATGTCGGGGGAGAGATTTTGGATGCAGTCATGACGCGATTGGCAAAACATGCAAGAATCGTAATATGCGGAGCCATCTCGCAATACAATAATACCGAGGCTCCTCAAGGTCCACGAAACTACATGGCCCTTTTAGTTTCTCGCGCACGGATGGAAGGCTTCGTAGTCTTCGATTATGAAGATCGATATGCGGAAGCCGCCAGGGAAATGTCAGGTTGGATGGCGGCGGGAAAGCTTAAGTCCCGAGAGGATATCGTTACAGGTCTCTCTACTTTTCCTGATACTCTCTTGCAATTATTCAAGGGCGGTAATACCGGAAAATTAGTCATCGAAGTCGCATCCGATTAAGCCGGAAGTTCATTTCGTTATAATCGTTCTTTCGGCTTCCCGCAAAAAAGACTTGATTGAATTCATTATATAACCAATAAGGTATATAATGAATTTATTTGGTCTTCGAGCGTGCGGCAGTCAAACTGCAAACGAGATTCGTAGTTAGCGACAAACCGTAATGTTTTGAACCCTATAAGCACGTTTCAGAGGAAACCGCTATATTAAAGCGCGGGGATAATGGAAACCGAGGAAAGACAATGAGAAAGATCACGCCGTTTTTAATGTTTGATAATAATCTAGGGAATGCGGTGGACCTTTACACATCGTCGTTTCAAAATTCGAGTGTTGAGAGTCGGAATGGATCCGGAGAAACGATGCAATCCGCTACCTTCTCCCTAAATGGGCAGGAGTTCCTTACGTTTAACGGTGGACCTCATTTTAAATTCACTCCCGCAATTTCTTTTTTCGTAAACTGCAAAACGGCAGACGAGGTGGAACGGTTATGGTCCAATCTAAGTAAAGATGGACTTATCTTTATGGAATTAAACGCGTATCCTTTTAGCGAAAAATTCGGATGGGTTCAGGATAGGTTCGGAGTTTCTTGGCAGTTGAATTTATCGAAACAGGAACAAAAAATCTATCCGTTTTTACTATTCTCGGGAAAGCAGCATGGAAGAGCCGAGGAAGCGATTGGCTTCTATACGTCTCAATTTCCCGATTCCAAGATCATTAACGTACAACATTATACGATAAACGAAGGAGGAAAAGAAGGAACGATCAAGCGGTCCTCGTTCTCGCTCGCCGGCCTAGAATTCATGGCTATCGATAGCGCCATTCCGCATCCGTTTACTGTCAGTGAGGCGATTTCTTTTTTTGTGCGATGTGAAACTCAGGCGGAAATCAACGAGCGTTGGGAGACGCTTTCAGCCGGAGGTGAAAAACAAAAATGCGGCTGGGTAAAAGATAAGTTCGGCATAAGCTGGCAGATCATTCCTCCGATCCTAGGAGAGTTGCTACAGGACAAAGATCCGAAAAAATCTCAACGAGTCCTTCAAGCTATGTTGAAGATGGACAAAATCGACATCGCCGAATTGAAACGAGCGTATGAGAGTTGAATCCAATTCCGATAAATTCCAGATTTTCTTCGAAGAAATGTCGAAAATAAATTAGATTCGCTTTGGGCGTTCCCCGCCGCAGAATCCAATTTTACTTCCCTTTCGTTCAGGTCAAACTGCGCGGGTCGGGCCTCTACAGGTTCGGGCTTTCGCCCTCATCCCTCGCCGCTCGGAACTAATGAAAGAGAATTAAAACCGATTCGGCTCGGGACGCGTTGCGCCTTTCGGGTCCCTAACGCGGGATACACCAGGCGGATCTCCGCCAAATCTACGATTGCAAGCTTCTCCTCTTAGAACGATCGAATTGGCCGAAACTTTCGAAATCTTTTTTGGATCGGAATTACGTCTGGAATTCTATCTGAAATCGTTTTATGGATTTCTGAAATTTCTCCGCTATGAATCGATCCGGCGTAAAAATATTCCGTTTTCAGACAAAAGATTCAAGGTCGAGAGGAAGGTCCATTATAAATACTTAAATTAATTCGGAGATCCCAAAAAATCCTCGATTAATGCGGCAGTCAATTCGTGATACCGATTCTTATCTTGAGACATGATGGCTTCTCCTAAATAATCTCCATGTCCGCCCGGTAGAATCAGAAGCCTTGAATCCGGAAACAAACGAACCAACTCGACAGCATGTTCCGGTTTTGGAATGTCCCTATCTCCAAGAAGGATCAGAACCGAAGCCTTAACCGAACGAATTACATTCTCCTTCACATCCGGAAAATTGCGCATCCTATCCACATCCTTATCGAACATATTCCTTAATTTTTGGGGATCCGGATTTACCTTTAAAAAAGCGTCCTTGAGAACCTGAGGCATATCGGAAAAAGTGGCACGTTTCATGGAAGCCCAGAACTGCGGAGAAGTTCCTTCTCTCTTCGTCATGGAGGAAGCGAACACGATCTTGCGAACTAATTCCGGATGGTGGATTGCGACTTGTAAAGCAACGCTTGCACCGTTACTGAAGCCTAGGATATCCGCTTTTTCCACTTTTAGAAATTTGAGAAGAGCCGCTACATCTTCAGCTGAAGTTTCAAATCTTACCGGTCCTTTTCTATCAGTCGTTCTTCCATGAGCCTGTTCATCCAGTGCGATCACTTTTCGATGCTTCGCGAATATCGGAAGGACCTTACTATACGTAACTTCTATAGTGGATCCTCCCCCATTGAGTAATACAAGGGGAATTCCATCGGTCTTACCGTGGACTTCGTAATATAATCGCATTTCTCCGATCGGAAGATGCCCTTTTTCAATGGGATGAGATTCTATCGCAGACGGAGTATCCCTGATAACAAAAGGACGATTGGAAGCGCAAGCAACGATAAAAAATAGGCCGACGATATTTGCCACGTAGCTTAATATTTTCATGATTATTTTCCTTCCTGTTTTCTTAAATAGTCGGCTAATTTGTCTATAAGAGCCATTGTGCCTTCTCTACGAGAGGCAACACCTTGACTCCCAACCGTATCGTCCAAAAACGCCACTTGCTCGGTAAACTTAAGCCTCGTGTTTGTCTTGTCCATCTCTTCGATTTCCACCGAAGCAATAGACACCGAATGCAAAGTCTTATGTACATGCATATCGTAAACGAACACGATCCTTTCGTTCGGAAGAATATTATAAAATTCGGCTCTATATAGAGTTTCTCTCCCGCTTGCAAAACGACCATGAAGAATTTCCTTTCCACCGACTTGAAAATCCAATTTGCGATCCACAAGCGTCCAATCTCCGGGGCCGATAAACCACTGGGCCTTCGCGTCCAAATTAGTCCATGCCGAGAAAACCGCTTCCCGGCTGGACTTGTATACTTTTTCTATACTAAAGATTTCATGTGCGACTTTAAGTTTTTCCATTCGATCATTTCTTTCCTTTTTCGGATTTTTCTAGAAACTCGCCTAAACGATCCAAATTTCTTTCCCAGAATTTTTTACGTTGCAAGAGCCAAGTTTCGATTCGTTCCAATGCGGTCGGCTCCACTCTACAGGTCCTTACCCTTCCGATTTTCTGCGTTTTGATCAGACCGCTCTCTTCCAATATCTGAATATGTTGGATGACTGCAGCCATACTCATCTCCAACGGAGTTGCAAGTTCGCTCACGGACGCTTCTTTCTTACTCAATCGTTCTACGATCGTGCGGCGAGAAGGATCCGATAACGCGTAGAAGATTCTGTCCAGTGAAGGCGAATTGTTAAGCATTTACTTAAGTATTGAAGAAAGCGATAATTAGTCAAGCATTTGCTTAAGTATTCTTGGGGGAACTGCCGTTGTTAAAATAGGGTAAAAAAGGAACATTCAAATCCCCGCTTACACGAGCGAAGGCAAAAACCGCGTGACACTCAGTATCAAGTATTTCTGCTCCTTAAACCGCGGCAGGAGATTGTCTACGGCACCGTCTTTTCTTACTACTCGATCCACAAAAATCATAAAGAGTTCTTTAAGCGATGTCGCAAATATATCGAAGCGCGTTAGGAGATAAAAGGTGCGCATCACCCTTTCCGATCTGCTCTTCCCTTCTCCCGCGACAGGAGTTACGGAATAACGCGTTTTTTCGTCTTTTTTTATTGGGACGAAAAGAAAGGGCGGATTCGCTTCGCTCTGAATTAGGCCATAACCCCGATAATTAATAGACATAATACATCAATTTGCTATACAAATTCTTAGCCTATTCCCCACACACGTGGGGATGAACCGGGGGAGTTGAGTTGGAAACTTGATTCTGCTCACTATTCCCCACACACGTGGGGATGAACCGCCACCACCGTGGAGCAGGATTTCACGTATATCCTATTCCCCACACACGTGGGGATGAACCGAAAACCGTTGGATGGCTCAAGTCGATGTGGTACTATTCCCCACACACGTGGGGATGAACCGTGGTAGGAGAAATGTTAAAGAGGGTCGTAGAGCTATTCCCCACACACGTGGGGATGAACCGTATGGACGAGAATTGTCCCGCAAATATCTTCCTATTCCCCACACACGTGGGGATGAACCCGGGGGGCGTTTGGCATTACAATCTACGTCCACCTATTCCCCACACACGTGGTGTACGTCCTGGAACATAGGTAACACTTTAGACCGGAGACATGGGTTACACTTTCAAAGTCCTAGATATTTTCTTTGTGTTCTCATTCAAATAACCTATTTTCACAAAGCTGAAGTAAATGGCCCATATACCGTCGTCGACAGGTTCAAGGCCGATATTCTCTCCACCTAAACTCTTCGTAATAAAGAATCTTTGATTTTTCCAATAAAAATTACCGTCATCGACTTTACGAATTTCAAAATGATCCGGATAAAATATCTCGGATAGACGATTCGGATAGGATCTTAGGGAAGGTTTATAGATCTTCGCAGGCGGCTTTTGACCTAACGCCTCATGGGGACGATCATGGTTATATTCCGCTCTAAAACGATCGAATGCCTTTTGCTGCTGTCTCATATTAGAACGAATCGGATAAACCGCTTCTGCCTTCAACGTCCTATGCATTCTTTCATGCCTTCCGTTCTCTTGTGGTTTCCCCGGATGAATCCTTTCCGGAAAAATACCTAATTTGATCCACCACATTGATAATAGGGAAATTCCCGACCCGGCAGCAAACGGAATTCCATTATCCGTTCTAATCGCATTCGGAAGGCCGTATTCTCGAAAACACTTCTCAAATTCCTTCTTTGTTTCGTAAGTCCTTGTGCCTGATAGCCCTTTGCAACTTAGAAGAAACCGACTGTAACCGTCGGATATTGTTAAGGGATAACAACGGATTCCGTCTCGCATTTTAAAATCACCTTTGAAATCAGCACACCAAACCGCATTCGGATGATCATAACCTCGGAAAGGTTCCGAAAAACGAACCATTCCTCCTCTCTTCTTACGGGGCTTTACTAAACCTCTTTTCTTAAGAATACTGCCGATCGTGCTCGCTGCAGGCCAAATAATTTCCGGATGACTTCCCTCAAGTACTACAAGCAATTTGCGAGGTCCCCAAGTAGGGTGCTGCTTA